>DAOUWX010000007.1 GCA_030666935.1 Atribacterota bacterium
AAATTTCGAGCTTAACTCATCTTTATTATTATATATCACCTCCTTTAGTCAATTTTTCTTCTCGGAAGTTTATTTAATAATAGTACCAAATTGACTTGTATTCTTCGATGTCTTCTCCTCTCTTAGCAAGTTCCTGTAAATATTTAAAAATAGGGAGATCTTTATATATGTATGGCTCAACTGAGGCTATACCTTTTTCCCAGGGATGCCATAAATATATTCTCCGCCCCTCTTTGTTTAATCCTATCAATTCTCTATCTTGCCAGGCCCTAATGTGGTTTTTACCTAATCGAGGGACATTAAAAACCGGTTCATCAGTCCTGAATTGACCCGGTAATAGTCGGGCTTCCTCTTTTCTCTCTTGCCACAGGCGAGCAACGGGGACGAGATAATCTTTAGTCTCTGTTTTTCCTTTAGGATAAAAAGTATAATAAGGATCTACTCCTGCCTTCTTCATCGCTATCCTCGCTGCTGCATTCTGGAATCTTCTGCTGGTTTCCAGGGTATAAACTAATTGATTGTAAACATATATGCCCTGTCTTCTAAACTTCATCACTGCCTCAGCTAATTCCGGAGTAACTTCAGAGGCTCCTTCGATATGAGTAACTACACAGATATTTCTTTTTCCCGGTTTTAGATAACTCCCGATTAACTTAGTTAACTCATCAGTTATCCTCATGGGAAGAGTAACCGGAGTTCTGCTTGCCCATCTTATATTTATCACATGTTCCATCTGGCATAATCTATCCATAATATACTTTATCTTTTCATCACCCAAAGCTAAGGGATCTCCACCGGTAATTAATACATCTTTCATGGAAGTATGTTTGGCAAACCACTCTAAAGCCTTATCTAGTGATTCATTGCTGGGTATTGCTTCAGGCATCATCGGACCGGTTATCTCCCAATTTCTCTGACAGTAGACACAAATCTGAGGACAAGTATCATAGGGTTTTAGAATAGATATCATGGGATATCTTCTGGTAATCAATTCTTCCGGTGAAGTATCATGTTCACCCATGAAATCAAAGTAATACGACCTTTCTTTGCGGTGTTCCTTCATTAAGGTCACATAGTGCATGGGAGGAATTACCTGAGATCTTACCTGATAATCATATTTTCTATCACTGCGGGAGAAATCAAATAAAGAAAGATAATAAGGGGTAATGCCAAAAGGTATTTTATTTTCAATTGCAATCTCAATAGCTTTAATATCATCTTTTGTAAGAGGAATTAATTTTTTAAGATTTTCTAAATCATCCTTGTCTTGGAATATGTGTTTCAAATGCCAATAGTAGTCATTCCAATCATCCAAGCTTGCTCCAAAATAATCTAATATTTTCTTGCGATTTTCTTCTCTTTCTTTAATCAGTTCATTATCACATCCGGAAGGATAACGTTCGATAAAATTATGAACTTTTTCATAAAGTTTATCCAAATAATTCGAACGAGATGTTCCCGCTTCTCTCCCTTTAATCTCAGCAAAGTCTGCTATTTTGACCCCATCTTTTTCCAGCAATGGCCTTAGCCATCCTGAAGAAATATCTGCCTTGCCCTTTATAGCTTTAAAAAGGTGAATAAATTCTTCCAAAAAACCATCGTCTACTTCTTCGGTTATCTTTTGGTTATCTTTAGCAAGACTCCATAAATAATCTAAAGTACTAAAACCAGCGATCTTCTCATTCCGGAGGGAAATAAGGTTATTGAATACCTTTATCGCCTCTAAGGCGGTAGCATATTCTAATTTATGTAAAACTTCCTTTCCTTCTCTATATTTCCATTCCAAGTCTTTAGAAAATTTAAAAAGTTTTTTCCTTGCTTCTTCTAAATTTTCACATTCTTTTAATAATTTGAAAATTTCCGGATTCTTTCTCCATAGCTTTTCAATTAGGCTCTTATTCATTTTAATTTATCTTTCCCCTTTCAAAAAATAATTTATTTATAATGTTTATTTCTTTAATATTAAGTTAGAATAATTTTATAATATAAATTTTAATAAAATACCTTATACTTTTCCCAAATTTCTTCTAATTCAGATAAAGATTCTAAGTTCTCCTTTCTTCTTCTTACTCCTACTGCAGTAACTAAAGCATTTATCAGACTCAAAGGTGCAGCAAAAGAATCAATAAATGAATTTAGATTGCTATTAGCAAATACACTTACATCAGCTAATTGAGCTAAAGGAGATAATACACTATCGGTAATTGCGGCTGTCTTTGCTCCTTTCTTTTTGGCATATTCCATAATTTCCACAGTCTGCAAAGTATATCGAGGAAAAGTAATACCTATTATCAGATCTTTTTCATTTATATTAATCAATCTTTCGAAGAGATCGCTAACTCCAAAAGTGATAGTAGTTACATTTTTTAAAATCAAATGGAGGGTGTAACCCATAAAGTAAGCTAAAGAAGTAGCAGTTCTCAGGCCTACAATATATATACAATCTGCATTCAACATTTCTTCTACTAATCTATTAAAAGATTCTCGAGATATACTATCCATAGTTTTTTGGATATTATCGATATCATTACGGAAAACTTCGTATAGAATGCTTTCCCCGCCGTTAGCTATTTTTATAGACCTTTTTAGTCGGCTAACAGTATTTAATTTGTCCTTGATTCTATTCTGTAAGTCTTTTTGTAAAGCGGGATAACCTTCGTAGCCTAAAAAATCAGCAAATCTTACAACAGTAGACTCGCTAACTCCCACTACTCTTCCTAAGTTCGCGGCAGTAAAAAAAGCAGCTTTATCGGAATGTTTCAATAAATAGGTAGCAATTAATTTTTGACCTTCACTGAATTTTTTATAATTATCTTTTATGCGGGAAGGTAAATCAATATAATTTTTCTCTTTCTTAGGATTCAATTTATATCTCCCCAGATTTTAATTATTAAAGGGTGATGATAATGCAAGAATTGCACCAATGCATTTTTTTAGTGCAATATTCCCATCTATTATCTAGTATACCACATAAACTTAAAAAATCCTTCTTTTTTTTAAAAATAATTTAATATTTTTTATTTTAATGAGCTCTTATCTTTAAATATTTTTTTTATCTTATTTTCTGCTCTACTATTTCCAATACTTTTTCTTTCTGTCCTTTTCCTTTTAATAATATTTCTTTTATGGAAGAGGAAAGCTCTTCTCTTATTTTTTCATCTTTAATCATTTTCAAATTTATCTTCACATTTAATATAGCACTTTCCAAAGCAGCTTCTGCCATTAAGACCGCGACTCCGGCATCACTTACCACATTAATATTACCTTTTTCAGCAACTTCTTTAGAAAGGCTCAGTACGTCCAGACATTTGTAAGCTACTTTAAGAGGAACTTTTGCTGCTTCAATTAGTGATTCTTGTATCTTCTCTGCCCTTATCTTTTTTTCATCTTCGGTTTCCTTAGGCATCTTGTAAGTAGACATAAAATTATTGAAAACTTTAACATCCTCTTCTATCAATTGACTTAATTCATAACGTAATTTTTCCGAAGAACTTAAAATTTTCTTAATATCTTCTTCCACATCTTCATATTTTTTCTTGCCTACAGTTAAATTGCCAACCATAGAAATTAAACCTGCCCCCAGTGCACCGGCCAAAGCAGCCACACTCCCTCCGCCAGGAGTTGGCGAATTAGAAGCTAATTCATCCAAAAAATTACTGATTTTTTTATCGATTAACATTGATATCACATCCTTTATTGTTTGGCTTCGAGTATCGCGTATTGAGTATTGCGTTTGTTTTCCCCTCACCCTAACCCTCTCCCCCCGAAGGGGAGAGGGAATAAAGATTCCGTATCCTTTAATTCATTCTGTATACTATATATTAATTGATCCTTTATTTTTTTAACTAATTAACCAGATAACTAAGTAACTAATTAACTCTTTCTGTTCTTTGCTATATACGATATACGACATACGATATATGCTTCATTTTATTAGATCAGGGTTTTCGTTTTTTATATATTCTATTAATTTATTTAAATCAACGGTATCAATTAATACTTTTCTGCCCTTCCATCCCCTCATAAAATATACTAAAGATTTCTCTACGCTTTCTCTAATCTCTACAGAGTTCATTTCTTTAAAATTAAGCCTATCTTTTCTTTTCATTAAAAACAAAGTCGTAGTAGTGATTAATATTCCTTTCTTATCAATAATTATTTCAGTTTTATTAGACACAACTAATATAAAGAAAAACCCTAAAACCAATAAAATGGTTTGATGACTGATAACTCCCCATATCATTAAAATAATTCCCACCAATAAAGAAGAATATTCCAACCACTTCTTGGTTTCTTTGGGATTATAAGTTTTAATCATTTTTATCTCCATTAAGCTAAATCAATTGCCCAATTTACCAATTATCCAATTAACCAATAAATAAAAAGATGAGAAGAGGTGACCAACTCACATTAACAACAATTCAAGAACTATCATTTGTTACTTATGGATAAACCTTTCTTGTTTTAGCAATATGATTTAATCTTTTTTCCTGTTCTTTAAGTAAGCTTCGATAAAGCAATTTATTTCGCCATCCATAATTGCCTGCAGGTTTCCGCTTTCCACTTCTGTTCGATGGTCTTTCACCATCTGATAGGGATGAAATACATAAGAACGTATCTGACTTCCCCAAGCAATATCTTTCTTTTTCCCTCTAACTTCTTTTAAATCTTTTTCTTTTTCTTGCTGGTAATGTTCAAACAATTTTGCCCGTAAAATATTCATTGCAGTCATTTTGTTACTGTATTGTGATCTTTCATTTTGACATTGTGCTACAATATTGGTAGGTAAATGGGTTATTCTCACTGCAGAATCAGTGGTGTTAACATGCTGACCTCCCGCTCCTGTAGCTCGATAAGTATCTATCCTTAAATCTGATTCCTTAATCTCAATCTCTACTTCTTGATCAATTTCAGGAATAACCTCTACCGAAGCAAAAGAAGTGTGTCTTCTTCTATTAGCATCAAAGGGAGAAATTCTAACCAGGCGGTGTATTCCTTTTTCTGCTTTTAAATATCCAAAAGTGTAGTTGCCACTAATAGTGAAAGTAACATTCTTTATCCCGGCTTCATCACCGGGTGAGATCTCTATTATCTTGGCAATATACTTATTTTTCTCTGCCCATCTCAGATACATCCTCAGTAACATTTCAGCCCAATCCTGAGATTCTGTGCCACCGGCACCTGGCCGAATAGTAGCTATGGCATTATTGGCATCATATTTACCATCAAGCAAAACAATTAATTCTTTTTTTTCAATATCTTTTTCTAAAACTTTTATTTTTTGTTCTATCTCCTCCCAAATTTCTTTCCTGTCTTCTTCCAGATTGAGCTCTAAGAGTATTTCTAATTCTTCTAAGTTATCTTTTAACTTATTAAATTCGCCTATAGTATCTTTTAACTCCTTAACTCTTCTTGTAACTTTCTGAGCTTTTTCCTGATCAGACCAGAAAGAGTCTTGGGACATTTCTTTTTCTAATTTTTTTACTTCTCTCTCATTTGCAGATAAGTCAAAGATAAGTCCCCATTTCGTCAATTTTTTTATGAATCTGCTCCAGCTTATTTTGTAATTCCTCTGTCATTCTATCCACCTTTCTTTCTATTTCCTTCTTCTCTTAATTTTAGTTTTTTAATTCCGGTAAATTTTTCTCACTTTTCCCTAAAATAAAATTAGATTACTCCGTTATTAAAATCCTGATAAATAATTTAATTTATAATTTTTTTATTGGGCGAAATAATCGTAAAAAGATTCTTATCTAATTGTATTATATATTTTTACCGCAACAATGTTTATACTTTAATCCACTACCACAAGGGCAAGGGTCGTTTCTCCCTATCTTTTTCTTCTTTTGCTCTTCTTTTTCCTTAAATCTTTTCCCTTTAACAATAGGGGATTTTTTTGTTTTACTGCTAATTATAGGAGCGGGTGTTTCTCTTCTTGCCTGACGAAACCCTTGAGACTCTTCTGTTTTAAGCCTGACTTTATAAATAAATTTTACTACTTCTTCTTTTATACTATTAATCATATCTTGAAACATATTATTGGCTTCAAAATGATATTCCATCAATGGGTCTTTCTGTCCGTAAGCTCTTAGTCCTATACCCTGTTTTAATTCATCTAAACGTCGTAGATTGTCTTTCCATTCCCGATCTACCACCCGAAGAACAATCATCGTTTCAATTTGTCTCATCAAAGGTGGTGTAAATTCTTTTTCTCGTAATTCATATACCTCAAAAGCTTTTTCTGTTAAAACGTCCTGTAATTTTGGAATAGACAATTTAATTATTTCTTCTTTGGGGATAACTAATGAAATAGAGAAGATTTGCATAACATGATCTTTAAGCCCTGACCAATCCCACTCTTCAGGATAAATTTCTTTATTGGAATAATTTTTCAAGATATTTTCGATAGTGTCTTTTACCATTACTAAAATATGTTCTTTAACATCTTTACTCTCTAATACCATTCTCCGTTGCTCATAGATTACTTTCCTTTGATATTCCATTTCATTATCAAAATCTAAAAGCTGTTTTCTTATCTCAAAATTTCTTCCCTCTACTTTTTTCTGAGCACTCTCTATCGATTTAGTAACCAAAGGATGCTCAATGGGAACATCCTCCTCCATGCCTAATTTTTCCATAATTCCAGAAATCCGATCAGAACCAAAGAGCCGCATGAGGTCATCTTTTAAGGAAAGAAAGAAGCGGGATGAGCCTGGGTCTCCTTGTCTTCCTGATCTACCTCTTAATTGGTTATCTATACGCCTACTCTCATGTCTTTCCGTTCCAACTACATGTAGACCTCCTAATTTAGCTATCCCTTCACCCAGGACAATATCAGTTCCTCGTCCAGCCATATTAGTAGAAATAGTTACATTTTTACCCTGACCTGCTTGAGTTATTATCTCTGCTTCTCTCTCGTGATTTTTTGCATTTAAGACATTATGTCCAATATTCTCTTTTTTTAACAATCTACTTAGTATTTCTGATTTATCAATCGATACTGTCCCTACTAAAATAGGTCTTCCCATCTTATGAACTTCAACTATCTCTTTAATAACTGCTTTGAACTTTTCTATTTCAGTCCTATAGATAACATCTGCATAATTATTTCTGACTAATTTTTTATTAGGAGGGATTACCACTACTGGTAGATTATAGATATGGATAAATTCCTCCTCTTCAGTCTTGGCAGTACCGGTCATACCACTAAGTTTTTTGTATAATCTAAAATAATTCTGGAAAGTTATGGTAGCCAGAGTTTGATTTTCGCGAGCAATCACTACTCCTTCTTTTGCCTCAATAGCTTGATGAAGACCATCACTGTATCGTCTCCCAAACATTAATCTTCCAGTAAATTCATCTACAATAATCACTTCTCCATCTTTCACTATATAATCAACATCTTTTTTAAATAACCTTTGTGCTTTTAGGGCTTGGATAATATGATGTTGTACATTCATATTTTTCTCATCATATAGGTTATTTATCTGTAACAATCCTTCGATGCGGCTAACCCCTTCTTCTGTTATAGTAACCGTCTTTTCCTTTTCATGTACTTTGTAATCTGCCTCTTTCTGTAATCGAGTGGCAATCCTGTTTACCTGCTGGTATATTTTGGTTGACTCCTCAGAAGGGCCAGAAATAATCAAAGGAGTCCTGGCTTCATCGATTAAAATACTATCTACTTCGTCAAGAATAGCAAAATGATAACCTTTTTGAACTACATCTTCCAGACGAACTGCCATATTACCTCTTAAATAATCAAAACCAAATTCATTATTAGTCCCATAGGTTATATCTGCTTCATAAGCTTTTTTCCTTTCATCGATTGCCATATCATGTTGAATTAAGCCCACTTTTAATCCTAAAAATTCATAAATTTCTCCCATCCAATATCTATCTCGTTTCGCTAAGTAGTCATTTACGGTAACGATATGTACACTTCTACCACTTAAAGCATTGAGATAAGCGGGCATGGTAGCCACTAAAGTTTTACCTTCTCCGGTAGCCATCTCGGCTATCTTTCCCTGATGTAAAACAATCCCTCCAATAAGCTGAACATCGAAAGGCCTCATCTTGGTAACTCGTTTGGCTGCTTCCCGAACGACTGCGAAAACCTCGGGGAGAATATCATCCAGAGTTTCCTTTTTGTTTAATCTCTCCCTAAATTCAGGAGACTTGTTTTTTAATTCCTCATCATTTAATTTTGAAATATCTGGTTCATAGCTGTTTATCTTTTCTACAATAGGTTGCAGTCTTTTTAATTCCTTTTCGTTAGGGTCTCCAAATATCTTTTTTGTCCAGTCAAACATAATTGTCCTTTCCCTTTTATTCTACTATTTGAAATTTTGTTTTTATACTACAAATTATTCGCTTGGGATTGTTATTAGTGAGTTGGTTAATTAGTTGCCTGGTTACCTGGTTCAATTGCAATGATATTTCTATTTTTTTAATTATATCTTTTGTTTTCTTAACTGATTAACCAGTTAACTAAGTAACCAACTCACTAATTCCCAACTCGATACTAATTAGATTTCTGGATATAATTCTTTATTCTCTGAATTTTGACTCCTGATTTCTGAATTCTGTCTTTTCAGCATTGCATTTTGAATTAGGCTGAACACACCATAGAACATTAAAAAATCTCCCACACTTACCACTGAAGGATCAGGGAAGGGGGGAGACAAGGGAATAACATCAGCTAAAAATCCAAATAAGGTTTTTTCACTTATCAAAACGTGGGTAATATAAGTGCCTTCTTTCAATACAAGGGCAAAATCATTTAATCCCGCTTTATATAAACTGCTCAATAATACCGGCATATGGCCACCATTAGCTACAATAACTATAAAATTAAAGATTATCCCCAGAGTGATAAAATTTATTCCTTTTAATTTTTCGTTATACCAGACTGCCAACAGAAGAACAATGTAAGAGAAAATTATCATATAAGAACTGTAATCAAGAACAAATTTATTTTTTTTTGACCCCAGAAAGATTATTCCACCCTGAATTAAACAGGCTAATACTATTAACTCTATTCTCTTCAGTGAAATTTGACTCAAACTGCTTAATTTACCTTTACGAAGCAATCCCGTTATAATAGAAATAATTATAATATAGACATATAACATTTATTTTTCTCTTTCTCTATCAAGAATCGAAATAAGAGCTTTAACTACTTCAGGGTCAAACTGTTTACCGGATTGATCTTTTAGTTCTTTTAGTATATTACTCATATTTAATTTTTTTCTATAAGGACGGTCAGAGCCCATGGCATCATAAGCATCTGCTACGGCAATTATTCGTGCTAATATAGGTATATCTTCATTTTTTATTCCATCTGGATAGCCTTTGCCATTATATCTTTCATGATGATGATAAATCGCCTTGTAGGAATTTTTTAAAAAGTCTACCGGTTCTATAATTTTCGCTCCCATAACTGTATGTTCTTTTATTTTATCAAACTCTTTATTAGTTAAACTACTTTTCTTTCCTAAGATGTTATCCGCTATGCCAATCTTTCCTATATCATGAAGTAAAGCAGTATATTCTATATTCTCAATGTCCCGATCAGATAAATTCAATTCTAGAGCTAAAGCTACAGAAGTTTCCGCCACTCTTTCTGAATGACCCTTGGTATAGGGATCCTTGGCATCAATGGCTGCTGCTAAAGCACGAATAGTATCCAAATATACTTTGCGCATTTTGGTATATAATTCAAAAGAACGACGAGCCAGTAATAAAGGGAGGAAAAACAATAAAATACCTATAATCCCAACCTCTACATAGACGATAGCCATAAGGAAACCCATAGGGGCTTCTGCTAGATAGCTGGGTATCATCTCTTTTATGTTCACTCTCCAAATAGTAGTTATCTTTGTCTCTTGTGAAAAAGAAATAACCATAGTAACCAAGATTGAGTTAATCACACAATAGGTTAAGGCACATAAAGCAGCGGGAAGAGCAAATTTAAAGAAATTTTGAAAGCCGACAGCTCCTCCAATATATTGATAAGTAAGTCCTGCTACTCCAACGGATAAAGCATATTGAGAAGCATTAAAAATTATTTTATACCAAGAAGTTTTTTTTTCTAATGCTTCACTAATAATCGCGCTCATAGCGGAAATTAACATGGCTAATGCTGGACCATAGACTAGAATTATCACAAAATCTATAGGGAAACCGATGGTAATACTTCCTGCCATAGGTAAATCTACTGGTATAAATTCAGCAAAGACAGACATGGCAAGAAAAAAAATAAGTACAAGCCATATATTAGACAATGAAAGTAAAGAAGGTATTAAATATATAAAAAGGGCAATAGCTAATGCTGTTATTATTCCAATATAAATTTTTAATTTTAAAGGCAAATTGTATTACCCCCTTTAAGTATAAATAAATTAGGCCGGTGAGCCTTATCTTATTGCTGATTATTTATTATCTCCACCTAAACTTAGCGCCACCAGCTAACAATAAAGCCATGACACTAATTAATAGGCTGATTAGTTTTGCCTTATTAATTTTCATCTTTAGCACCTCCACGGTTTCTATTTGTCTTTCCAACATTCAAAACATTCAAAACCGCTTCGCTTCGCTCAATGACACTACTACATCTTCTATTATAATATTAGTTCTAATCAAGGGCCTCACCGACCTAATTTTTTATTTATTTTTCTTTTGTTAAAATTCTACGATTAGTAGCTTTAAGGATTGCTTTTACTATTGCCTTATTGAAGTCATCTTTAATTACCGTAGAACCTACTAAATTTTCCTTTCTTTTTGAATCGATTAGATTAATAGAAACTACTGCTATTTCTTTACTATCCAATTCAATCTTTTTTATTTCATCTACTTGAAAGAAAATTGAGCCCTCTAAATAAGAACTTATCCCCTCTAAAGCAGCCTTAGCCACTAAATATTCCTGATTTTCATCCCAATTTTTCCCAGATACTGTACCTTCATATATTTTTCCGTTACTTTCTAATTTTACACAAACTTCAAATTGATTACCGATAGCTCCCACTTTGATATCAGAGAATTTGAGTCTTAAAGAAGATTCTGATTCTTCTTTCTTCATTAGTTCATCTTTTATTTCTTTATCCTTTACTTGTGCTATACTAATTTTTCTATAATCTACTTGAATATTGTATTTTGCTAATAAAAATGATTCGATATCTCGGGTAATTCTTTTGGGGTTAGAAGAATTTTTAGTAATTATGTGAATTTCTTTTATATCTCTATCCTCTGATAATACTATTTTCGCAAATAGAATATCACTTAGGTCTTTTAACGATTTTTCTATATCTTCTACTTCGTAATTAAAACGCCGGGGAATTATAAAATTACGAAATGCATGTAATTTATTTTTCTCCATAGATTCCTCCTTAAAATTCCGGCTCAATCAGTCCGAAATTCCCGTCTTTTCTTTTATACAGAACATTTACTTTGTTGGTATTATCATTAGCAAAAACAAAAAAATTGTGTCCCAATAAATCCATTTGCATTGCCGCTTCTTCTACTGACATCGGCTTAATAGCAAATCTTTTAGTCTTTACAATTTTTGCAATCTTATCCGATTCACTATCTTCAACATTAATTCCTTCATCAACCAACCCTTTTCTTTCTGAGCCGGGGTGAGGTTTCTGAAAATATTTTTCTTTATACTTCTGTATCTGTCTTTCTAATTTATCTACTACTTTATCTATGGAAGTATACATATCATCTGTTTCTTCTTCTGCTCTGATTAAAGCCCTCCTTGCCTGCAAGGTTGCTTCAACAATTTGCCTATTTTTCTCTATACTTAAAGTTACTATTACTTCTAAGATATGATCAAAATGTCTTTCAATCTTGCTTAACCTTTTTTCAATATAATTGCGCATCGCATCTGTCACTTCAATATGTTTCCCTTTAAAAGTAATTTTCATATCTCTTTCCTCCTTAGTAATAGTTTATTTTACTTAATATATATATTCTCTGTTTAAACAAAAAAACCCTTTTTTATTTTACATTTTTTTTAAAATATTTTTAATTTAATTTATCTCTTACCTTCTAAATATTTTCCCTTCATTAACTTTACAAATATATTTTATCCGCCTTTCCTTAGACTGACCTGGTCTTTGCCCCCACACTCGCCTGCTGAGAGGTTTGCTCAGGAACTTGGTCCTTCACTACTACTCTTCTCTTATTGTTATAACCCGTTAGGGTTAAGGCAGGACTTACTCCAAAGCCGCACCATGCTCAGTAACCGAAATTACCTTACGTGGGTCGTTTCGCCTGCGACTGGCTTCGACTTTCAACCACAGCTCTAAGGAGAGGCGGTATATAAACTTTATACGGTTCGGGCTAAGGTTAAAACAAATATATTCTTAGCTTGAGCTTTCGTTAATTCTTTAGTACATTCTTCTACAGTAGCTCCGGTAGTAAAGACATCATCCAAGATCAAAATATTTTTCCCTTTAATTTCTTCTGATTTCTCTACTGAAAAAGCTCTAAGAATATTTTTCTCCCTTTCACTCTTAGATAAATTAATCTGAAAAGGGGTTAACTTTTTCTTTACTAAAATATTTTCTCTAACCGGAACAGAAAAATAATCTCCTACGACTTTGCCCAGCAAGACACTCTGATTAAATCCTCTTTTCTTTAAATCATTCTTATGTAAAGGAACAGGGATAATTAAGTCCAATTTATTTTCAAATTCATTATTCTTTAATAAATAATCCACCATTAACTTTCCTAAGGGTTTAGCTAATTTTTTTTCTCTGTAGTATTTAAAGAGATGAATAGATTTTTTTAATACCTTATCGTATATTCCCGTAGAACGAGAGAATTTAAAGGAATATTTTTTTATTTTACAATCAAGGCATAGAATTTCTCTGTTTTGCTTAAAAAAATCAGTAGGTATTAAAGGTTTTCCACACTTCATACAATATGGTCGTTCGATTAATTCAATGGTTTTAAGACAATCCTTACAAATTGAATATCCTTTAGATTCTCGGATAGGTTTTTCACATATCTTACAATCTAAGGGAAAGACAATATTAAGCAACCCTTCTGTTATACATTCTATCATATTTTGATTATTCATACTAATCCTAATTTAATAGTTACTTAGTTAGCTGGTTACTGGTTAGTTGGTTGAAAACATAAATTAAAATCGGCAAATTTATCGGGTAAATGGTTAACTATCTAATTAAATAATATGATTGTTTTACGAGATACTAGATACGAGATACGAACGACAGTCTAAGTTCCCATCTGCCAGGAAGAAAGATATCTTTCTTGTTCCTCGGTAAGTTTATCGATCTTTATTCCCATCGTTTCTAATTTTAATCTGGCAATCTCCTTATCGATGACCTCGGGAACTCCATAAACCTTTTTCTTTAAATCTTTTCCTTCTTTTACCAAATATTCAGCGGATAAAGCCTGATTGGCAAAACTCATGTCCATTACACTTGCCGGATGTCCTTCGGCGGCAGATAAATTCAACAGTCTTCCCTCTGCCAGAAGGTTTATCTTTTTTCCGTTTTCTAAAGTATATTCCTCAATATACTCTCTAATTTTCTTTTTGTTTACTGATAATCTTTCTAAGGATTCTATGTTGATCTCTACATTAAAATGCCCTGAATTAGCCAAAATTGCTCCGTCCTTCATTAAAGGAAATTCTTCTACTGATATCACGTTTATATCACCGGTTAAGGTTATAAAAATGTCTCCGATTTTGGCTGCCTCTTTTATGGGCATAATCTGGTAACCATCCATTACTGCCTCCAAGGCCTTCATGGGATCGACTTCAGTTATTATCACCTGAGCGCCCATGCCACTGGCTCTCATCGCCAGACCTCGGGCACACCAACCGTAACCACAAATTACAAATATTTTACCGGCAATTAGAATGTTGGTAGCTCTCAACAGGCCATCGATAGTGCTCTGTCCGGTACCATATCTATTATCAAAGAGATATTTAGTCTGTGCATCATTTACCCCAATAATCGGAAACTTTAAAGCTTCGTCTTTTTCCATGCTTCTTAACCGGATAACTCCGGTAGTGGTTTCCTCGGTACCAGCAATGACATCTTCAATTAGTTCTTTCTTCTGAGAATGAATAATTGAGACCAAATCTGCTCCATCATCCATAGTGATATTAGGCTTACAATTTAGCACTTTTTCAATATGCTGATAATAAGTATCTTTGTCCTCTCCCTTGATGGCAAATACTGGAATTCCAAAATCCTTAACCAGGGAGGCCGCTACATCATCCTGAGTACTTAAAGGATTGGAAGCACATAAATACACTTCCGCACCCCCTTCTTTCAAGGTTCTTGCCAGATTAGCTGTCTCGGTAGTTACATGGAGACAAGCAGTTATTCTAATTCCCTTTAGAGGTTTTTCCTTACTAAATCTTTTTCTTATACTTGAAAGAACGGGCATCTGTTTTTCAGCCCATTCAATTTTATCTTTCCCTTTATTGGCTAAACTAATATTCTTTATTCCATAATTCATTCTTTACACTCCTTTCTAAATTTGTTAATTAGTTAGTAGTATTAAAAACCAGTTAAACAGTAAACTAATTAACTATCTAACTAATTTAATTGGCAAATTGGTCAATTGGAGAATTGGAGAATTGGTCAATTTTTTATATATGAATTTGTTCTTCTCTCCTCACCTATAGTCGAATCTGGACCATGACCGGGATAAATTATCTTATCATCACCTAAAATCAATAATTTTTCTTTAATTGATTCTATCAAATCTTGGTAAGAACCACCGGGCAGGTCGGTTCGACCAATACCCCCGGCAAATAAAGTATCACCCGTAAAGACAATATTATTTAAAACAAGAGAAATTCCTCCCGGGGTATGACCCGGTGTGTGAATTACTATTAAATTTAATCTGCCTAAAGATATCTCATCTCCCTCTTCTAAGAGCTTATCTGCAGAAGGTGAGTATATTTCTTTGCCCATAAAGGAAGAGAAATTTTTATTGGCATCAACTAACATATCAGCATCTAACCTATGGATTAATAATAAAGCTTCGGTCTTAGCTTTAAGCAAATTATTACCAGCAATATGATCGATATGTCCATGGGTATTTATAACATATTTCAAATCAAAATTATTTTTTTGTAAAAGATTTAAAATCAAATCTACTTCATCTTCTCCTCCGGGATCAATTACCGCTGCTTTTTTAGTTTTTTTACAACTAATTAAATAACAATTAGTTTCTAACATTCCTACTACTATTTTTTTTAGAAACATTTCTTTTATAATCCTTTCGCTTAGTAAAATCCTCTATAAGCAATCTAAATTACTAAAATAGTTTCATCTTCTCAGATAGAAAAATCCTTTATTGAAAATCTTCTAAAACAGATTGTATCGCTTTACTTATTTTTTTTAAAATCTGAGGGTAATTAGTAATAATTCCATCTACTCCATATAAAATAAAGCGTACCATATCTATATCTCTATCGACCGTCCATACATAAACTGTTTTGTCCAGCTGATGTAAACAAGAAATAAGTTTTTCTTTACACAAAAAGACATGTGGGTTTAATCCATCCAACCCATTAATATATCTCCTGGGATTTATTCCTTTAGCATATAGTCCATTTGCTTTAAGTTTAGGATATCTCTCTTTTAGCAAGATTACTGTATCTCTATAAAAAGATGAAAAAAGAATATTATTATATCCAAAACTCTCTGTTTCTTTTACTAATTTATCTACAATGCCCGGATAAATCTTCTCCCCTCCTTTAATTTCTATATTTATAGAAAGTTTTCCCTTTAATATTTTAAGTACATCACTAAGCAAAGGTATCTGTTCATTGCGGTACTTTCTCACCTTACCTTTTTCTAAGTCAAGCATGTCCCTCTTCTTAATTTTTAATTGTTTAAAGTAAACCTTCTTTCCGTCATTTCTTGAGAAAAAAAGTTTTTTAACTACATCAAACCGCTTACCATCCCAATGTAAATAAAAACTAATTTTCTTCTTAATTAATTGCTCATAAATATTCAGATAAAACGAATTAGCTTGAATTATTTTTAATTCTAAAAAATATTTCTTCTCTTCCGGTAATTTCTCTATAGTTTTTTCTTGATTTTTAGTAAACAATTCAGAAATATCGTATTTTTTTAATTCCTTAAAAGTAAGCTGCCTAACAGGAATTTTTAGTCCGGTTAACCTTTTTAAATCCATATCATGAATTACGATTAACTTCTCATCCTTAGTAAGGTGCACATCCAGTTCCACTCCGTCTATCCCCAACTCTACTGCTTTTTTAAAACCAGAAAGGCTATTTTCGGGAGCAATTCCCTTTACTCCTCTATGCCCAATAATAAGAGGTAATTTCATTATAATTTCTCCCTGAAAAGTTTGATTTATTTCTAAATTAACTTTTCACTATCCAAAAGAATGGTAACCGGGCCATAATTAAAAATTTTTACCAACATCATCGCTTGAAATTCTCCGGTTTCAATTTTAAGACCACAATTTTTTATATTTTTTACAAAATAATCATATAATTTTACTGCCTTATCAGGAAGGGCCGCAGAAATAAAACTCGGGCGCCTTCCCTTTTTACAATCGCCATATAAAGTAAATTGAGATATGATCAAAATCTGACCATTTATATCTTTCACGGAAAGATTCATCTTTCCCTCTTTATCTTCAAATATACGTAAATTCACAATTTTTTCAGCTAAGTACTCTGCATCCTTTTCGCTATCATTCTGACTCACCCCTAAAAGGATTACCAAACCTTTTTCTATTTTCCCTATTTCTTTTTCTTCGATCTCTACTGATCCTTTTTTTACTCTCTGTACCACTGCTCTCATTATTTATTCCTCGGATAAAAGATTTTTTTTCTTAATTTATCAATTAAAAAGTTGTTACTCTTTTTACAGTTAATATACTTTTTATTTTTTTTATTTTCTTAATAATTTCTTGAAATTGATCAAGATTGTTGATAGAGAGTATTACATCTATATTAGCAATATTGTTTTTGTCAGTTGTGGCATTTATGGCACTGACTGTAATTTTAAGGCTGGAAAAAATTAACATGATATCAGATACTAAATTCGAACGATCATCAGCTACTATTTTTATCTTTACCGGGTAAAATAACTCTTCTGTCTTTATCCACTCTACTTTAACCAACCGATCTTTTTCAGCAGAAATAAAATCTACATTAGAACAATCTGCCTTGTGTATAGATACACCTCTTCCCCTGGTAATATAACCAATTATTTCATCACCGGGAACCGGATTGCAACATCGAGAAAATCTTATCATCACATCATTAACCTCTTGAACTCTTATTCCTTGATCAATTCTTTTTTTTGGTTTAACCAAGGGAATGATTGGAGAGATTTTGTCTTGAGGGATTACTTTAGATAAAATCTGATAGGGGGTTAATTTACCGTACCCAACATTTTCAAACATTGATTCTAATTCAGTAAAACCTAATTCAATGCTCACTTCTTTTAACTTTTTAGCAAGCTCGGAGGAGGTTTCTATTTTATATTTTTCCATTTCTTTTTCAAAAAGTTCCTTTCCTTTTTGAATATTCTCTTCCCGCATCTCCTTTTTAAACCAGATTTTAATCCTATTTTTTGCCCCTGATGTTTTGACTATCTTCAACCAATCCCTACTGGGGCCTCGGCCTGATTTGGAAGTTAATATCTCTACAATATCTCCGCTCTTCATTTTATAATCTAAAGGAACAATCCTTTTATTAACTTTTGCCCCAGCACATCTATGACCTACATCTGTATGAATAAGATAGGCAAAATCTATAGGTGTAGAGCCTAAAGGCAATATTTTCACATCACCTTTGGGAGTAAAAGTAAAAACTTCATCCTGGAAAAGACCTATTTTTAAGTTTTCCATAAATTCTTTAGGGTCTTTCAAATCTTTCTGCCATTCCAATATCTGTCTTAACCAGGAAAGTCTCTCTTCTAATTTCTTATCTTTTTTTAAATCAATCTTTTCTTTATATTTCCAATGAGCAGCTATTCCATATTCAGCAGTTTTGTGCATTTCCCAGGTGCGAATTTGTATTTCTAAAGGTTCGCCTTTAGGAGTTACCACTGTGGTATGTAAAGACTGATACATATTTGATTTGGGCATAGCAATATAGTCCTTAAATCTGCCGGGCAGGGGTTTCCAAATTGAATGTAATAATCCCAAAACTGCATAACAATCCCTAACAGAATTACAAATTACTCTAATTGCAATTAAATCATATATCTGGAAAAAATCTTTTTTTCCCTTCTCCATTTTTTTATAAATACTATAGATATTTTTAGGACGACCTTGAATTTCCGCCTTTATTTTTACCTTTTGTATCTCTTTTTTTATAATTTCTTTTATCGATTCTACATAACTTTCTCTTTCCAAGCGATTTTTTGCAATTCTATTAACTACTTCTCCATATTTCATTGGCTCTAAATAACGCAAAGAAAGATCTTCCAACTCCCACTTAACCCTGGAAATACCTAGCCTATTGGCGATAGGAACATAAATTTCCAGTGTTTCTCGAGCTATTTTCACTCTCTTGTGGGGAGGTATATACTGTAGAGTTCTCATATTGTTCAAGCGGTCTGCTAATTTTATCAAAATAACTCTTACATCTTCTGCCATGGCTAAAAACATTTTACGGAAATTTTCAGCTTGCTGCTCTTCTCTTGTTTTAAAAGAAATTTTACTTAATTTTGTGACACCATTAACCAACATTGCTATTTCTTCGCCAAACTCTTCTTCAATAGTAGATGATGAAGTATCAGTATCCTCTATTATGTCATGCAAAATCCCCGCTGCAATAGTAATTGCGTCAAGCTCCAAATCAGCCAATATTTTGGCTACTTCCAAAAGATGTGAAGTGTAAGGTGCTCCGGAATATCTCTTTTGTTCCCGGTGGGCTTTTGCAGAATATCTGTAGGCTTTTTTTACTAAACTTAGAGCAACTTGAGGAGCATATTGTGATATTCTTTTTAAGATATATCTTATTAAAATAAATTGAGAAATAATTTACACCTTCTTTATTAGTCGATAGTGAATAGTGAATAGCCGTTAGTTAGAATGCAAGAAGCAAGATGTAAGATGAAAGTTCACAGTTTTTAGTTGTTGGTTTTTAGTTTTTAGACAAAAAAACAGAAATAAGAGTATAGCAAAAAGTTTAAAGCGAAAAGCTAAAAACCATAATTCAAGATTCAGAACTCTTCCTCGTATATCATATATCGCATTGCGTATTTCGTTTGTTTCCCTCTCATCCTAATTCTCTCTTCTCGAAGGGGAAAGGAAATAAAAATTCCGCATTTTTAAATTTATTCTATCCGCTATTTTCTATCTTTTCTTTTCTCTTTCCTATCTTCTGCCTTCTCTTTACTAAATACTAAATACTATATACTAATTATACTGCACCAGAGAAAAAACATCATATCCTTCTAATTTCTCTCGAGGATTTAAAAATTCAAGTTCAATTATATAGGAAGCGCCTACAACCTTTCCCCCAATCTTTCAATCAATTTAAATACTGCAGCTGTGGTACCGCCTGTAGCAAGAAGATCATCAATAACCATGATCTTGTCTCCGTTATCTATAGCGTCTTTATGCATTTCCAAAACACTTTCCCCATATTCTAATTCGTAAGATATCTTCTCCACCTCACTGGGTAGTTTTTCCGGCTTTCTAACAGGTAAAAATCCGATTCCTAATTGATAAGCCACCGGAGCACCTATAATAAAACCACGAGCTTCTATTCCTACAATATAATCAATTTGGCATTTACTACAATGCTTGGTTATTTCATCAATACTGTATTTGAATGCCTTTTTGTCTTTCAACAAAGTAGTAATGTCTTTGAATTGGATGCCTTTTACCGGAAAATCCGGAATATTTCTAATTTTATCTTTTAAATCTATCATTTTTATCTACCTCCTAAAAAATAGTTTTTATATCTTTTATATTTAATTGAATATTTTCCATTCCATTCCATTTATTTAATTCAATGTTAAAAGCTAAATCTACTACTTTGTTTTCAGAAAATATTTGGTTTCCTATTCTGCTTAATTTAAATCCTATCCCTTCTAATGTTCTATTCTCTTCCTTAATTTTTATTTTTAAGTGCTCCTTCTTTCCGCCAACCAGTCTCCAATTAGATATTATATTTTTATAACTACAAAAGACAGGTTGAGGATTCCCAATTCCAAATGGTTCCAGAATATTAATATCTTTTAGCAAGCCAAAATTAATATTACTTAGTGAAATCTGAGCGTCTATTTTTAATTCTGGACTTAGATCATCTTCTTTAATGAAATCTTGAGATATTTTATTTATTTTTGATTTAAACTCAGGAATTTTACTAGATTCTATGGTAACACCTGCTGCTAACTTATGCCCACCAAAATTTATTAAAATATCCTGACATGATTCTAAAACGTTATATAAATGAAAACCTTTAATGCTCCTCCCCGAACCTTTTGCTATTCCATCTTTTTTTGAAATAATAATTGCAGGACGATTAAATTCATCTACTAATCTGGAGGCTATTATGCCGATTACCCCTTGATTCCAATTTTCTGATGCAAGAACCAATACTTTATTATCTTCTTCTTTTGCTTGTATAGAAGCAAATTCCCTGGCTTCTTTTAAAATATTATCTCCAATTTCCTGTCTATGTTTGTTTATTTCGCTTAATTTTCGGGATAAATGTTTAGCCTTATATTCAGAATCAGTTAGCAACAATTCTAATGCTAATTTAGAATCACCTAACCTTCCTGCTGCATTTATTCGGGGAGCAAGAGCAAAATTAACTTCTTTAGTTCCTAAATTATCATGATTTACTCCACTCTCTATTATTAACGCCTTTAAACCTTCTTTCTTGGTTTGATTAAGTGTCTTTAATCCGTATTTAATTAAGATACGATTTTCATCAATAAAAGGAACGGAATCAGCAATCGACCCCAATGCAACATAATCAAGCAGACTCCATAAATCATCCTGGTTTTTTTTTAATTTTGAATATAAGGCTTGAGCCACTTTAAAACTTACACCCACTCCTGCCAATTCTTTAAAAGTATAATTTGTATCGCATTTGGGGTTTATTATTGCTATTGCAGAAGGAAGGTCTTTTTGAGGCTGATGATGATCGGTAACTATAACATCTATACCATAATTATTTGCTTTATCTATTTCAGGAATAGAACTAATTCCACAATCAACGGTAATGATTAATTTAATATTATTTTTAAAAGCAACATCTATGGCTTCTTCATTTAGTCCATATCCCTCTTGAAAGCGATTAGGTATATAGTAGTATAAATTAGTAGTAAGCTCTCTCAAAATCGTAAACAATAAAGCAACGCTGGTTATTCCATCGACATCGTAATCTCCGTAGATCAATATTCTTTCATTGTTATTTATCGCTCTTAATATTTTGTCAACAGCTTTCTCCATATCTTGAAAGATATAAGGATCTCTTAAATCTTTAAGATCTGCCTTTAAGAATTTTCTAGCACTTAAAACTTCCTTCGTTCCCCTGTTTATTAGTAATTGAGCTAAAATTGGAGAGATATTTAATTCTTTGGATAACTCTGATTGTAATTTTTTATCTTCTTTTGATATACACCACTCTATTTTATTTGTGCTCCTTTCTCGTTTCTCGTATATTACGACAAGCTAAAAACTTAAAGCGCAAAGTAAAAAACCATAACTCAAAATTCAAAACCTTTTTCGTATTGCTCTTTGTCTTTCTTCTGAATTCTGGCTTCTGACTTCTGTTTTAATTTACTTATCAGTGTTTAAATATTCGGAAAATGATAGTTAAAATAATACTTATTAAAATACATAATCCTAAAGGGAAGTAAAAGATAAAATTTTTTCTTTGAATTACTATATCCCCGGGTAGTCTACCAGAAAAAGGTAACTTTCCCGCTAACAAAAATATTACTCCCAATATAATTAATACTATTCCAAAAAACAGGAGGGTCTTACCAAATAGGTTAAATTCAGGCATTTTTATCTCCTATTTCGTTTGAATTTATTTTTTACCCTTTTTCCCGGTAATTCTAATACTTTTTTGATGTATCTTAAATATTTTATTCCACTCTAATAATAATGGGCTGGCAATGAAAATTGAAGAATAAGTCCCGGCAATCATCCCTATAAATAAGGCTAAAGCAAAATCAGAAAGTATATTTCCCCCGAAAAAATACAAGGCTAAAATGGGAATAATAGTAGTTAAAGCTGTGTTTATCGTTCTGGACAGAGACTGATTAATACTCATATTTATTAAATTTTCAAACGGTTCTCTGGTTTTAAATTTAATATTTTCTCTAAGTCTATCTAAAATTACAATTGTATTATTTAGAGAATACCCTACAATAGTTAGAACTGCTGCTATTATCGAAATAGTTATCTCCTTCTGCAATAAAGAAAAAATACCCAAAACAATTAAGCAGTCATGGGAAAGCGCTAATATTGAAATAATAGAAAACTTAAACTCAAACCTCATGGTGATATATAGAATGATTCCTATAAAAGCAAAAAGTAAGGCATAAAAAGCTAACTTTTTTAAATTTTCTCCAATAACCGGTCCTACTGTTTCTACACGCAATATCTCTAAATCAGTTAAATTATCTCTAAAAGCGGTCAATATTTCCTTCCTTTGCTCTGAATCAATCTTTTCTGTCCTTATCACAAATTCATTTTCTGATAAATTTTGAATAGTGCTTTGGCTTAAATTAAATTCACTTAAAACATTTCGGACCTCAGTAGTGGAAACTGATTTATCAAATCTTATTTGAATTAAAGTCCCCCCGGCAAAATCGATTCCAAGATTAAATCCTTGAAAAATAATTGAAATTAAACCAACCAAGATAATAACTGCAGAGATAATATATACTATTCTTCTATTTTTAATAAAATCGAATTTCTTTTTTCCAATTAGATCCATTAAATATATCCTCCTTAATTAGGTCTATAATAAAGCTTTAGCGCTAAACTTAGTAGCTACTACTTCTAAAACAATCTTGGTTACCACAATTGCGGTAAACATACTGGCTAAAATCCCTACACTTAAAGTTACTGCAAACCCTTTAATTGGTCCCGAGCCAAAATAAAATAAGGCAAGAGCAGCAATTAGAGTAGTAACATTGGCGTCAAATATAGTACGGAAAGCCTTGTTGAAGCCTGCATCAATAGAAGCTCGAAAAGTCTTTTCTAATCTCAATTCTTCTTTTATTCTCTCAAAGATCAGAATATTAGCATCTACTGCCATACCAATAGTAAGAATCATTCCAGCTATTCCCGGTAAAGTTAAAGTCGCCTTTAAGCCGGCTAAAGCCCCCACAATTAGTACCATACATACTAGCAAAGCAAAATCTGCTATTAATCCAAATCCCTTATAATAAATTAGCATAAATACTAATATCAGTATTAACCCTGCTATCCCAGCCTTTAACCCCTTGGAAATGGAGTCTCTTCCTAAGGTTGGTCCAACTGACCTATTCTCCAAAATCTCCACCTTTACCGGAAGAGCACCAGCCCGCAAAAGTATAGCTAAATGCTTTGCACTCTCTACAGTAAATTTCCCGGTAATCTGGGCTTTTCCATCGAGAATTGGTTCCTGGACTACAGGAGCAGATATTTCTTTCCCATCCAAAGTAATAGCTAAAACTTTCCCCACATTATTTTTAGTCGCTTCTCCGAATTCTTTAGCTCCGATTTTGTCAAATTCAATTAAAACAATAGATCGACTAAATTGGTCAAAGGAAGATTTGGCATTTATTAAATGGGCGCCGGTCAGCTGAGTTTCTCCTTCCTCGTTTTTAAATTCCAGGAGAGCAGTTTTACCAATTAAATCTACAGCTGCTTCCGGATCTTCCACGCCGGGTAACTGAACTAAGATGCGAGTTGCGCCCTGTCTCTGAATTACCGGTTCTGAAACTCCTAATTGGTCAATACGGTTTCTTATTATTTCTAATACTCTGTTTACCGCATCATTATCCACTGGTGCGTTAGGGGTATCAACACACTCTAAAATAACGTGAGAACCTCCTTGTAAATCTAATCCCAAATTTATCTTTTCATTTAGAGGAAACGATAATATAATTGCAATAAAAATTATTACAAAGACGCTGGCTACCCTTAAGATTTTAGTCCAATTCATATAAAAATCCTCTCTTTCTAATTTTTCTTACCTTTTATATTTTTTTATTATATATCAATATAAAATTCTTTAACTTTATCATTATAATATTATAGTATTTTCTTTGTCAACGGGAATACTTAATATTCGTATAGCGTATTGCGTATCGAGTATCGCGTGAAGAAAAAAAATATAGAAAAAAGAAGATAGGGAAACAAAAACAATAAATATTTTTTTCTCTCTTTCTTACTACCCCACTAAAGTTTACACTAATACTTGAGAAAAATATTTCTTTAGCTAACATGCTAAAATTTAAAGGCAGGTATAAAATAAATACCTGCCTTTAAATTATCATTGTTATTTTTATTTCTATATATATTCTTTCCTTATTAAAAAAATACTTGCGGTATTATTTTTCCCTTTTAACCCCGATAGCATTACGTGTAGTGTTTACAACTACATCTTTGGCAATCTCTAAAGTTAAAGTTTCGCCTTTAATATCTTTGATTATTCCATAAATACCGCCGATAGTAATGACCTTATCGCCTTTTTGCACACTATCTAACATCGATTTATGCTTTTTTTGCTTTTGTTGTTGAGGGCGGATAAGGATAAAATAAAATATACCAAATATAATAATCAAAGGTAAAAATTGTTGAAGAGCTTCCATTTTTTAAATCAATCCTTTCGTTTTTTTTATTTTTAAAAAATACCTTTTAAATTATACATAATTTAATTTTATTTAGCAAATTATTTTTCGTACTTTTAATAGTTAGCTTAAAAAATTAGCAAGAAATTCTTCCTTAAGTTCTAATAACCTATCTTCTAATAAAGCTAATCTTATATTTTTCATTAAAGAAGACATGAAATAAAGATTGTGGATAGTTCCTAAAATTGAAGCAAGTATTTCATTGGACATATATAAATGACGAAGATAGGCTCTGGTAAAATTCCGGCAAGTATAACACTGACATTTATTGTCTAAGGGTGTAATGTCATCCTTGTATTTAGCGTTAGTTATAGACAACTTACCGAATGAAGTAAGTAACGAACCATTTCTGGCGTTTCTGGTAGGCAGAACACAATCGAACATATCAATCCCTCTTATGACACCTTCTAAGATGCTCTGAGGTGCTCCCACTCCCATTAGATATCGGGGTTTATTGTGCGGCAAACAAGGAATTGTACAATTTAAAATTTCATACATTAGCGACTTTGGTTCACCTACACTTAACCCCCCTATTGCATATCCGGGAAAATCTAATTCTACTAACTTATTAGCATTTTCAATTCTTAGATCTTCAAAGGCGCCTCCCTGAACAATTCCAAATAAGCTTTGGCTGGAACTATGATGTGTTTCTTTGCATCTCTTAGCCCATTGGAAAGTTCTTTGAGCAGCAACTTCTACCTGATATTTGCCAGAAGGATAAGGAGCACATTCGTCAAAAGCCATAGCAATATCAGAGCCTAAAGCCATTTGAATCTCCATTGCTTTTTCGGGATTTATAAAATGTTTAGATCCATCAATATGAGAATTGAAAAATACCCCTTCATCGCTTATCTTATTGAGTTTTCCTAAACTGAAAATCTGAAAACCTCCACTATCGGTTAATATAGCCCCTTTCCAGCCCATAAATTTATGCAAATCACCAACTTGAGCAATTAAATTATACCCGGGTCTTAAATATAGATGATAAGAATTACATAAAATAATCTGTATACCCAATCTCTCTAATTCTCGAGGGGTCATAGCTTTAACTGTAGCCTGGGTTCCTACTGGCATAAATACCGGCGTGTCAATTATTCCATGAGAAGTATATAACTTTCCCAACCTTGCCTTGGTTCTTTTAGATTCTTTTATCAATTCAAATTTAATTGTCAAATATTTATTTCCTTTCAATCCACATTTTAATTGCCATATAATTTACTTAGCTATTTTAAGTCTATAACAATCGGTGAGAAACTAAAAATTTAAAGCGAAAAGCGAAAAACCATAATTCAAAACTCAAAAC
>DAOUWX010000349.1 GCA_030666935.1 Atribacterota bacterium
CCTCCCCCTTGAGGGGGGAGGATTAAGGTGGGGGTGAATATTTATTGTATTTCACTTATGCTTGTAGCCCCCGCCTATACGTTCTACCCTAATTACATTATAAATAATCTCTTATTTTAAGTAATAAGTTTTTTGTTTATTTATTGTTTACTTTTTGTTTATTTTTTATTTGTTTCATTCAAGATTAGGAGAAACAAAAAAAACCCAGATAGCACAACGGTTATCTGGGTTTTAATTTAGGAAACAATTTTTTATTTTTTTAAAAATTGGAACAAATTTTATCTTAAATGAGAGAAAAAAGTCAAAAAAATTAATTTATTTTCAATTTATCTTTTTCTAAATTTAACATTATCCCCCTTCGAGAAATTACTTTTAAAATATCTTTGACCCTTTCTTTATTCTTTTTATTATTACCAATAATTTTTAGAATGTCCCTTCTTATTTTATATAGATGATAAGTTATCTGAATATAAGTAGCGCACTCATTTTCTTTCCAAATTGTATCTAAAAGATCATTATGGGTAAGTATTTTTCCTCTATGTTGAGCCAATAAATACAACAAAGAAAATTCTGTAGCAGTTACCTCAATCTTTTTTCCTTCAAAGATAATCCTATCCGGGCGGTGCTGGTCGATTTCTAAAATAGTTACAAATGTTGGTTTACAGTTTTTAGTTTTTGGTGGATAGTTTGCAGGTAGCGGTTGCAAGTTACGAGATGCGGAAGTAAAACCCGGCTCACAGTTTTCAGCTTCAGTTATTAATTCTTGCTTTTTCGCTTTTTGAATATCTTTTTTTTCATTCATTCTTTTCTGAATTCTATTGACTAATCTTTTGGGCAGAATTTTATTCAATTTTTCTTCTGATGCTTCCTTTAAAAACTTTCCACTACCATATCCCGTCCCCACCAATCTTCCAATATAATACCGGCTTAATCCGGGGATATGTATCCTTGATAAACCCAATCCTTCTTCTTCTACACCGTCAATCAATCTTTTAGATAATATCTTTATCTTATTCAAATCTTCTTCCCGGTATTTTCTCCAGCCCTCATTTTCAACTATTTCCATCAAGCTATCAGCCAACCAGGAAAAACCCTCTCCCAGTAACTGGACATTTCCCCCGTAAAGTCCATACTTTTGCTCAATGCTTTTATTATCCTTATCTCCCTTTATCCAATCATGCAACAAGCAGGTCTTCTTAAAAGCCAGATAGTATTCCAGAGGAATGGAATCTTCTTTTGTTTTCTTTAATATAATTTTATCCCGGTAGAGCTTTTTATCTTCATCCCCCTGTTCAAAGACTAGATGCAGGAGCTTGTTCCGGTAATTTCCTTTACAGCCTCGACTATAGCTCTCTTTTTGCTCATCGTCCCGGTAAAACTGGGAAAAGGGGATGGGCAGTGCTCTACCATCTGCGCTAAAGGCTAAAAGCAGGAGTATCTCCAGTTCGCTGACTCCCCCCTTCTTACTATATCCCATCCAGTTTTTTGAAAAAAGATAAGTCTCCACTTTGATTATTAGAGCGGTGATCAGGATACCGTTAGCAGTGGGAACTAAAATACCTCCCTTAATCTCTCTAATCAATTTATTCCCTTTTAGAACATTCAGATATTTATCTATTTTTTTCTCCAGGTTCTCTTGCTTAAAGCTGAACTGCCAGTAGCCGGAAAGGTGATTTCTTCCTTCCTTTACATATTCCTTTATCTCATCCGATTTTAATCTATGCTTTACTACTAATCTTAACAGATAGGTGAGCAAACTTTCCCCTTCCTTAATCAGTCGCCGATTTGCCGTACTGTCTTGGATAGAATCTGAATAAGTATTCTGGTAGATAGTTTCGAAGAGCATAGAATAAGCCAAAAAGATTATCCGGCCAAAGTTTTCATTACCGGCTCTTCTGCCCATATTTTGGATATCGGTAAAACCAAGACCGGTTCGATAATTGCGGAGGTAGTTTCCGTCATTATTATTTATTTTATTTGAGGGAATGATAATGTTCTTAAAAGGCAGATTAAGGCCGATAGAATATTTAGTAGAAGCACAGACCATCTTTATCTCTCCCTTTTTAAGATAAGTTTCCACCAGATTTTTTTCTTCCCAGGAAAGGTCAGGATTATGGTAGGCCACTCCTTTTTCCAGCAACTCTGACAATTCCTTCCGGGACAGAGTATCTTCCATTCCCTTAAGCTCTTCTATAGCACAAGAGGCGGCAGGGGATTCCAGGCGGGAAGCCAGCCTTTGGGCCCATTGCCGGGTCTCTTCAGGGGTGGCGAAAAATATCAAAGTAGGCTCATCTTTCTTTATAAAATACTTTACAGTCTCCAGGA
>DAOUWX010000359.1 GCA_030666935.1 Atribacterota bacterium
ATAATTATGGTCAAAGTGTTCGTGACTAACAGTTACAATATTTACTTTAATCCGAGGGAGTTTATAGCCAAGAGTTTCATCGAAAGGATCAGTGATAATTTTAATTCCTCTTTCAGATTCAATTAAAAATGAAGAATGTCCTAACCATTTTATTTTCATGATTTTGCTCCTTCCTCTCTTTTTCTCCTGGTTTTTTCTTATATAATTTTCGCGATACTCGATACGCGATATGATATACTAAAAAATTTTCCCAATTACTTTATTTAATCTTTCTTTTGCTAATTCTGGTTTAAAATTTAATATAATGCTTCCCATTTCGGTTTTCTGTATTATATTAAATGGCTCCAAAGAAAATATTTTAGTGATTTCTTTCACCTCATGTTCTTGAACTCTTTTAAATCCAATGTATGCGTCAGTTTTTTGATTAATGATTTTGGTTAGTGACTCTACATTAAGATAAAGTTTTTTACCACTATTCTCATGTAATAAATTAATAATGATATTAATCAGTTTTATTTTATTGTAGAGTGTTTTTCTTTTTTCAAATAATCTAAAAATATTGTCATTAATAGAATTATCTGCTGAAAAAATTGATTCTAAATTACTTAAAGAAAAAGGTAATTTATCATGTTCTTCTATAAGACCACATAACCACCTTAGCTCAAACAATATAACTTTGTTCTTATCTGTTTTTCGGCTTAGTTTATCATAATCGAAATCCGGAGAAATAATTATCGAATAATCTGATTTTGTTTCCTCTTTTACCTTGCTCAATTCCTTCAAATGTTCATACTTTTGTATTTTTTCGCTTTTTTTATCTGATAACTTTGCATCAACGATTAAATTGTACGTTTTATAGTCTAACAATGCTTTTGCTAAAATAAAAGATACCTCTCTTTCTAATACAATAGAAGTTTCAAAACCCAAAAATTCAAACACTTTTTGAAGTAATTTTTTAAGACTTTCGCTATTTTCAGAATTTATTAGTCTTAATTGCAGTTTTTTAATTTCGCTCAACCAATCAAAAAGGCCCCACATTTCTTCTTTTTCTTCGATAAATCGAAAGTCTTTCCTCAAAATATTATCAATATATTTAGAAAATAAATTCTCTTCCTTTACTTCTACCTCTAATACCCTTTCGCAAATCTCTTTATAAGTTAGAGGGTGGCCTGCTTCTTGCAATATTTTAAAAATTTTTTCACTCAAATCGTCCTGAGGTTCTATCTTAGTCTCATCTTCTGTTACCAAAAAATATCGTTTTCTATCATAGTCAATAAGGCCAACAAAAATAATATCGTTTACTTTTAGTTTCTTCTTTTCATACCATTCTTTTAACCCAACTAAACAATTGAGTTCATTATTCACTATTGCTTCTATTTCATTTCCTTCTTTGTCTATAAAGGTAATTTCAACATCATTTCCTTCTTTAGGGAAAAATGGTCTCATATAACTGGTTAAAAACATGGTACCGTCTTTCAAACAATAACTGGTGAGAGAATACTTAATGTTTGCATCTTTATATTGCCATTTCACTAAACCCCATACTCCTCTTTTTATCCTCATAAATCTTTTATCTCCACTCATAGAGGCATTTACAGCATAATAGGGTTCTTTGACCTTTAACGGCCTAATTTTTGTCAATTCTTTAGTAATTTGCCGATAATGTAATGGCTTTTTATGTTTTATTAATATTTCATAAGCACCGTCAGCAACTGATTTATGCTTCATAAGTCTCTAACCTCCAATTAATCAATCCACCAATTAGCCGATTGACCAATTTACCAATTCATCTATTCTATAATAGTAGTTATGTTGATAATAATTCTGAAAAAATTACCTTAATATTGTTTAAATATTTATTTTATTTATTATATACATTTTTTATTATGTATTACAAATAAATTAGTCGCCAATTAGTCGTTAGTCGTTAGTGAATAGTATTTAGTAAGAAATCAAAGATGTACAATTTGCATGACGCCCTTAAATTTTAAATTAAAAAAGTTAAAGCTGAAAGCTAAAAACCATAATTCAAAATTCAAAACCTTTTTCTTCAATTTTAAATTTTAAGTTATAGTTTTACGTTTTCGTTTTACAATTTGCACTTCCACCTATACGTTCTACGCTACACGCTCATAACCCTCTGGTTCCTTG
>DAOUWX010000246.1 GCA_030666935.1 Atribacterota bacterium
AATTGCAGTTTTTGTTGCATCTAAATCTATTAGTTCATAAATAATAGAAAATTCAGCATCTGAAGAACCAAATCTACACTGCTCAAGTACTTGATTCATTCTATCTACATCATGTGGCGGACCCAGTAAATCAGTGAAGCTACTCTCTACATAATCCCCAACACCTACAAGCAAAGCTCGATATACTATATCTTCTTCTACGGGAGGGATTGCTGGGGCATCTGTGGGAGTATTTCTTATGTAGACTAATACCGTATCAGTTTCAGTTATTCCTCCTTCAGTATATGATACAGTAATAAGTGCCGCTCCTGCAAAAATTCCGGTAATAGTTCCATTGCTGTTAACATTTACACAAGCATCATTTGAACTGTAAGTACAGTTTGTCAAAGGAATATTTACACTGTTATAATCACTATAATATGCAGTAACTGAACTAATAGAAACAGTATTTCCCAGGCTTAAAGTTATAGTTGTATAATAAGGAAGGACATTTATTTTATCAAGAGTAATTTGTGAATAAAACTCTATATATATACTTGTTGTCTGATAATCTTTAACTTCAGCTATTTCTGTATATTTCATATCTGAGAGAAATACTTCAATAATATGATTCCCGGTAGAAACATTTTTCAGGGTATCGGGAGATATTTTCCCTGTATCTTTACCATCTAAAAATATTTTTGCTCCGGAAGGATTGGTAGTTACTTCAATAGAACCGGAGGGACCAAAAAGAATAGTAGAACATCCTGCAATTAATAGAGAACTTAATAATATAATTGCAAATAATAGAAGATATTCTCTTCTATTTAACATTATTAATGCTCCTTTTTAATCCCAGTATCTCTATACTTCAGGTTCACTTACAGTAATTGTTTCAGTCTCAAATCCTTCATTTCCAAAATAATCAGTTACAGTTAAAATAATTATATATGTCCCGGCATCAGAATATGTTTTAGTAACTAAAACTCCTGTTCCGGATGTATTGTCACCAAAATCCCAAGCATAACTGGCAATTCCTCTGTCATCGGTAGAACTTGATGCATCTAAAACAACGGTAAAGGGAGCAGTACCTGCTATACCCGGTGTTATATCAATAACCGCAATTGGTGGTTCAAAATCTATTCCGGGTTGAAGTGCCGGGAGGTCTACAGTAACAGTTTCTGAAATACTATGACCGGCACCATCAGTACCTACCATAGTAATATTACAGGTAAGTTCAGTAATAAAAGGATTTAAAGTTAAATAATCTAAAACCTCTTGAAAATAGAGAGGCATATTATCGATTTTAGTAATAGGTCCGGGAGTTCCAGGTGAAGTTGACGGCTCTACATAAAAAGTTACACCTACCATCTTATCTAATGAATTTATTTTAGTTGTACCAACATAATATTCGTATTCAAACCCTGAACCGATAAATTCAACTTCATTTAAAGAATATATTTCGAGTGAAATACTCCCGCCTCCTAGATTGACTTCTGTAAAACTTAACCTTATCTGAGCCTGGGGGTCAAAGATATTTAAAAGTCCAAAAGAAAGCCAATTACACCCCACTAATGATATTATGAAACCTAACAATATTGTTATAAATATTATTTTATATAAATTCTTTTTGTTTTTATATTGCAAAGTCTTGTCCTCCCTTCGAATTCTATAATTATTTTGCTCTAAACACTACATCTAGATTCCCGCTTTCGCGGGAATGACAGAAGTAGTTTAATTTTTTATTTATATTTATGAGATTGCTTCGTCGCAACTGCTCCTCGCAATTACATATTAACTGGATTCCCGCTCCCCGATCAGGTCGAGGACAAGCTTCGCGGGAATGACACAATAATTAATAATCTAATAAGTGAGCTGTAATCAGAATAATTATTTCTGTTGTTTTGCTCTTAGTGTGTGTAAATTTAAATAATTCTCCAAATATAGGAATATTTGACAAAAATGGTATTTTACGAATATTTTCTATTTCCTCTGAAGTAATTAAACCGCCTATTACTACTGTTTCATCCAAACTAGCTCGAATTATTACTTTCTCTTCTCGAGAATTTATTACCGGATAACCTTGAATAAGTTCTTCGCCTAATGATTCTATCTTGGGATTTACATCCATAGTAATCATCCCATCACTACTCAAACGTGGAATAATGGTCATACTTAATCCTACATCTCTATATTCAACAGTTTCGAGACCTTCAGGGGTAATTATTCGAATAGGAATTTTGGAACCAGATAATATTTTTGCTTCTTTACCATCTAAAGTAAGTACTTTGGGATTGGATAAGATATTGGTTTTACCTTCTGTTTGTAGGGCTTTAAGGGTGGCTTCGATTAAACCACTTCTTTCCAATGAACCTCCCAGAGTAATTTCTCCTATAGTAATTTGACCTTCTACGCCTCCACTAAACCATTTAACGCCCAAGTCTTTTTCCCCATCTAAAGTAATTTCAATAACCTTTGCTTGTATCATTATCTGTGGTGCACGTTTATCTAATCCAACAATCATTGTTGCTACATTATCCAATTCTTCTTTCGTGCCCTTTACAATAATTTCACTCTGCCGACTATCTATGTCTATTCTTTCTTCTTCCGGAATTATTATACTTAACATACTCTTGATGGCATCAATTTCTTCTTTTTCGATAGCATTATCTATCTTAAATGTCCTGGTCAACAATTCCACATCTATTGTACCTATAATTCCTTCTACCTTTTCAATTTCCTCATTTGTACCGGTAATAATAAGAGTGTTCATTCTCGCATCGGCAACAATATTGACTTTTGATCCCTCATCCTTATAACTATCCAATATTCCCTTTGCCGCCTCTGCACTGGCATTTTTCAACTCATATACTCTGGTAATAGGTTTCTTATATCCTGCTACTACATCTTTAGCGGCAATAATCAGAGTATCGCTTACCTCGGTACAATCTAACCCTTTATTCATCAAAATTAATTCAATTGCTTCCCTAAAAGTTTTATCTTTAAGATTTAGAGTTAGTTGGCCGGTTACTGAATCATCAAGCATTATATCTATTCCGGTAAGTTCAGATAATCCTCTAATTACGTTAACAACATCTTCTTCAAAGACATTTAGATTAATAGGTTCTAGATAAATATCTAAAATAGATATTTTTTGTTCTTCTTCCTTTTCAATTTTTACTGCTTCACTTTTAACCGGAGTAACCGTAAATACCTGTTCCTCGGGAGCTTTAAATTCAGTATAATCATAAACATCAATATAAAGTAACCTGCTATCAGATGATAATGTCACTTCATAATCGGATTTCTGAAATAAATCAACTACAAATCGGGTAATGGGAAC
>DAOUWX010000377.1 GCA_030666935.1 Atribacterota bacterium
TAATGATCAATCGGTGAATTGAATAATCTTGTATCTTATATTAATACTAACGACTATTCACTATTCACTAACGACTAATTCACTCTTTCACTCTCTTAATATCTGCTCCTAAGGAATTTAGTTTTCCCTCTAACTTCACATATCCTCTATCTAAATGATATATTCTACTTAACTCAGTAGTTCCTTCTGCTACTAAACCCGCTAATACTAAAGCTGCTCCGCCCCTTAAATCTGAAGCCATTACCGGGGCAGCACTTAATTCCTTTACTCCCTTAATAATAGCACTGTGCCCTTCTACTTTAATATCTGCACCCATCCTTATCAAATCACCGGTGTGAACGAATCTATTCTCAAATACGGTCTCGGTAATAACGCTGGTACCTTTTGCTACACAGGATAAAGCCATAAATTGGGCTTGCATATCGGTGGGAAATCCAGGGAAAGGTAAAGTTTTAATATCCACTGCTTTAACTCTGTCTGGCCCTGTTACTTTAATTAAATTCTTTTCTAACTCAATTCGCACCCCTGCCTCTTCTAACTTCACTATTAAGGGTTTTAATAATAACGGATCAGCTTTTTCTATTAAAACATCTCCATCCGTGATAGCAGCTGCTATCATATATGTACCTGCTTCAATGCGGTCAGGAATTATAGTATAATCAATTCCGTGTAATTCTTTTACTCCTCCTATTTTTATTAAATCAGTCCCCAATCCCTCAATTTTAGCTCCCATCTCATTTAAGAAATGTCCCAGTTCCACTACTTCAGGGTCTTTGGCTGCATTTTCAATTGTAGTTGTACCTTCTGCTAAACAGGCAGCCATCATTATATTTTCAGTTGCTCCTAAGCTGGGGAAATCTAAGTAAATTTCATCCCCTTTTAATGTATTAACTTTCGCTTCAATATAACCTTTTTCCACTTCAACTTGGGCACCTAAAGCCTCAAATCCCTTTATATGATAATCAACTGGACGAGCACCAATGGAACAACCACCGGGCAAAGATATTTTTGCTTTTTTTAGACGAGCCAAAAGCGGCCCCATCACTAAAATCGAACCTCTCATCATTTTTACCAATTCATAAGGGGCTTCGCAATTATTAAAATCATCAGAATCAATATAGAGGGTATTATCTCCTCTCCACTCTACTTTAATCCCCAATTTCCTTATAACTGCCCCCATAGTATCCACATCGGTAAGACGAGGGACATTCCTTAAAATACAAACATCTTTAGTTAATAAAGTTGCTGCCATGATAGATAAAGCTGAATTTTTTGCTCCGTCAATTTTTACCGTACCCTGTAATCTCTTTCCTCCGGAAATAATAAGCTTTTCTGGATCCAATTTTCTCCTCCTCTATTTAGTCGTTAGTCGTTAGTGAATAGTCGTTAGTTAAAATCCTTTGTAAAAACATTTTAGTTATCATTATATGGCTAAAAATTTAAAGTGAAAAAGCATAATTGTTATTTAAGAATTCAGGAGACAGTAATCAGAAGTCAGAAGAATATAAAATAACTTGACAAAGATTATAATCTCATAATTTTAAATAATTCTGAATACTGGATTCTGGCTTCTATCTTCTTTTTTTCCTTCTTTACTATTCACTATTCACTAACGACTAAATACTAAATACTATTTTAATATTTTCTTCAAAAGGTTTTCTAATAATCCCTTTTTCGGTAATAATCGCCTCCACATAACGGTGGGGAGTAAGATCAAAAGCCGGATTAAACACTTTTACTCCTGCGGGGGCTATCTGTTTACCCAATATATGAGTAATTTCTTTATGACTTCTTTCTTCAATGGGGATTTCCTTCCCCGATCTTAGCGAAACATCAATAGTAGATATCGGAGCGGCAACATAAAAAGGAACTTTGTTTTCCCGAGCTAAAACAGATAAAGAATAAGTTCCGACTTTATTGACTACATCACCGTTTCTAGAAATACGGTCTGCTCCAACCATGATTAAGTTTACCTTTTTCCGATACATCAAAAACCCGGCCATATTATCA
>DAOUWX010000090.1 GCA_030666935.1 Atribacterota bacterium
ACCAACAATTAGATTTAAAGAAAGATAAAAATAATGAACAGTCTTGATGAAATTAGCAAAGTACTGCAGAAAAATAATAACATTTTAATTACTTCCCATGTAAATTTAGATGGAGATGGAATTGGTTCAGAACTTGCCCTTTACTTCATATTAAAAAAATTAAAGAAGAATCCCATTATATTAAATCAGAGTAAATTACCAAAAATATATGATTTTTTACCCGGTAGTAATAAAGTACAGTACTTAAAAGATAATTACATTGACACAAAAAGCATAGATGTAGGGATAGTGCTTGATTGTAGTAATGTCAAAAGAATTGGGAAGACGTACGAAATATTTAAAAATATCAAAACCATAATAAACATAGACCATCATACGAGCAACGAAAACTTTGGAGATTTAAATTATGTGGATAGTTCTGTTTCTTCGGTCGGAGAAATTATCTATGAATTGAGTAGGTTTATAAATATAGATTTATTAGATGAAGATATTTCTACCTGTCTATTTACCGCAATAATAACTGATACCGGTTCGTTTAGATATTCAAACGTAAGTTCAAAGACATTTAAAATAGCCTCTGATTTAACTTCAAAAGGAATAACGCTACATTTAATTGCCGATAATATTTATAATAGAAACACCTATTCCGGACTAAAATTGTTAGGAGAAGCACTTTCGACTTTAGAGACGGATGACTCTAATTATGTTTCATGGATGAATATTACCCGAAAGATGCTAAATAATACTAAAGCAAGGGATGAGGAGATAGAGGGAATAATCGATATTGCCACAACTTTAGATAATACTGAAATATCAGTCTTATTCAGAGAAACTAAAGATAATAAAATAAAGATTAGTTTTCGCTCTAAAGGTAATTTTGACGTAAATAAATTTGCCGGAAAATTTAAAGGTGGTGGTCATCCAAATGCTTCCGGTTGTTTATGTTCGGGAAAGATGTATAAAATTAAAGAAAAAATTATTTCCGAGTTACTAAATGATATTAAAAAACTTGGATGTAAAAATTAGTTAAATAATTAAGAAAATATAATTCAGGAGTCAGTTTTTTTGTCTCTTTATCTAAAAACTAAAAACTGAACAATAAAAACTTGAATTTATACTAACGACTATATTAATTAGTAAATCGGTTAATTATCAAATTGGTCAATCGATTAGCTGATTTAGAAAATAGAATCCAGGAAGAAAAATAAAAAATATTATATTAATGAAAAGATGATTGTAATATAGATGAACGGCATTTTAAATATATTTAAACCAAAAGGAATCAGTTCACATCACGTTGTGAAAGAAATTAGAAATATCTTAAATATTCCTAAAGTGGGACATACAGGAACATTAGATCCCTCTGCTTCCGGTGTTCTATTGATATGTTTAGGGCAAGCTACAAAAATTGCTGAATTCTTAGTAGGTATGAAAAAACAATATCAGGGAGAGATGATCCTGGGTGTAAGCACTGATACACAAGATTCAGAAGGAAAGGTTATTCAAAAAAAAGAAGTTGAAGCTGATATAGATGAAAAAGGGATTAAAAATATATTCCAAAAATATGAAGGTGTAATCAGCCAAACACCTCCGATGTTTTCTGCTGCTCATTACAAGGGAAAAAGATTGTATCATCTTGCCAGGAAGGGAATAGAAGTAAAAAGAAGCCCTAAGGAAGTAAAAATATATAAGTTTAATTTAATAAATTTCGACCAAAAGGTAAATCCAATAGTTAAATTTGAAGTTACTTGTTCAAAAGGCACATATATTAGAACATTATGCAGCGATATAGGTGATGAATTAGGGTACGGTGCACATTTATCAAATTTGGTAAGAAAAAAAGTTGGTAATTTTCACATTGAAGATTCGGTAAATTTGGAGGAGTTAAGAAAGGATAAAACTTTAGGGAAAAGATATCTTATCAGCATTGATTCCGCTCTTGAAGAATTAAATAAAATAATTGTAAAAAGTGAAGCAACTAAAACCGTTTTACACGGAGGAGTTATATCAGTTGAGCAAGTTATTGAAGTTCCGGAAACACTAAAGACAGGAAAAGACAAATTTGTTAAGATGTTCGATACAAAAGGTAATTTGCTGTCCATTGGTACTCCAATTAAAGATGATAGAAAAAATATTATCTTTAAGCCGGTTAAGGTTTTTAGAAATTATTAATTTCGCTAATTCGATATTGATAATAAATAATAAATTAAAAAGTTAAAACTAAAAGCGAAAAACCATAATTCAAAAATCAAAACTTTTTATCTCAATACTAAATTTTAAGTTTTAGTTTTTGCTCCTATATATTTTAATTTTACTATATAGCATGCGAGATAAAAAAGATGAAATTCAATGAGAAAAACAATATATTTAATTTTAAATTTTGAGCTATAGTTTTACGTTTTGCGCTTTTAGTTTTTCATTTTATTAATATATACATATATTCTAATTAGAATTGAAATTTACCAAAAAGGAAACTCCTATATACTTTAATTATGAAAATTATAAGATACTCAAAAAATATAATATTGCCTGAAAAGAAGCGATATATTGTTTTAGGTGTATTTGATGGAGTGCACTTAGGACATCAAAAATTGATTAAACTAGCCGTTGATAAAGCCAGGAAGAATGATGGAATAAGTATTGTAGCCACTTTTGACCCTCATCCTGATAAAATAATTAACCCGGAAAGCAATGTTTTTTTATTAACCACTTTGAAGGAACGAATAAGCCTAAATAGAGAATTAGGTGTTGATGTTTTTCTTATTATTAAATTTAATAAGAGAATGAGTAAAATGTTGCCTGAAGATTTTATAAGTAAAATATTGGTCGATAGTTTGCAGGTAAAAGAACTTTTTGTAGGTTTTAATTATAAATTTGGTTTTTTAGGCAAAGGAAATACAGATATTTTAAGAGAATATAGTAAGATTTATAGATTTAAAACTCATATATTAACACCGATAACTATAAGTAAAACCATAATTAGTAGTACAAGAATAAAAGATTATATTAAGTCAGGAAAAATCGGAAAAGCAAAAAAATTCTTGGGGCATGATATCACGATTTCAGGAAGAGTAATTTCTGGAAAGGGAAGGGGAAGAAAATTATTAAATTTCGCTACTGCCAATATCGAGACATCATCAGAGAAAATTCTTCCTGTTGACGGAGTGTATTTGGTGGAAATTAAAATCGAAAATAAAAAATATTATGGCTTAATGAATATAGGTGTTAAACCAACTTTTGAAGAAAAAGAACGAACTATTGAAGTCAACATTATAAACTTCAATAAAAAAATATATAATAAAAAAGTAGTCATTAATATACTTGAAAAAATAAGAGAAGAGAAATACTTTAACCATCCAGATTTATTAAAGAAACAGATAGAAGAAGACATTATAACAGCCCATAAAATGATAAGTAACAGGTGATGAGTAACAGGTGAAGACAAGTATAGCATAATAGTGTAGAAGATATTAGTTCTCCAGTTACCTGGTTAACCAGTTTGCCAGTTAATTTAGTCGTTAGTGAATAGTAATTAGTGAATAGTCATTGTAAGCTCTGATTTATTAGAGAGTGGTAATCTCGACTTGGGATTGCTTCGTCACTTCGTTCCTCGCAATGACAAAATTAAAATTCTATTCTACCTTCTTGATAATATTCTGACGTCTGGTTCCTGAATTCTGTCTTCTGACTCCTATTTCTTAACGAGATACGAAATACGATATACGAGATACGAATTATGGTTGAAGGTCTTACGTGTTTATGATAAAATATTTAAGATATTATAATAAGTTATAAAAAATAAAAGGAGAGAGTAATATGGTTTTTACTAAAGATGATAAGGAGAAAATAGTAACAAAATATCAGCATCATACCACTGATACTGGATCACCGGAAGTTCAAATTGCTTTGTTAACTGAAAGAATAAACGATCTTACTGGACATCTGACAAAGAACAAGAAAGATTATCATTCAAAGCAAGGTTTATTGAAGATGGTGGGGAAAAGAAGAAGATTATTAAAGTATCTTAAAGATAATGATATTGATAAATATCGTAAAATTCTTGAGTCACTAAATTTAAGAAAATAAAAAAACTAGCGTGGAGCGTGCAGCCTATAGCGTAGAGGATATTAGTTATCCAGTTACCCCGTTTGCCAGTTAACCAGTTAATTTTAATCCTTAAACCGGATAACCGGGTAACCGGTAAACTGGCTAACTATCATAACGAGATACGAATTAGGGCTTAGGGAAAAATAAATTCCCATACAATTAAGATAGAATGTTTACAATAAAATGGATTTTCAAGACAATAAGGAGGAAAATAAATATTTAATGTTAGGATGTAAAGAAATTAAAATAAATTTAAACGATAAAATAATAAATATAGAAACAGGCAAAATTGCCAGGCAATCAGCTGGTTCAATTGTAGTTAGTTGCGAAGGAACTGTTGTATTGGTAACAGTAAATTCTTCTAAAGAACCACGGGAAGGGATAGATTTTTTCCCCTTAATGGTAGATTATGAGGAAAAATTTTATGCTGCCGGTAAAATTCCAGGTGGTTTTTTCAAAAGAGAGGGTAGGCCAAGTAAGAATGCGATATTAACTTCACGGCTTATTGATCGTCCATTACGGCCTTTGTTCCCTGATGGATACAAAAACGATGTCCAGGTTATTGCTACAGTTTTATCATATGATCAAAAAAACTTACCGGATATGCTGGCTATGATAGGTGCTTCTACGGCTTTATGGATATCAGATATCCCCTTCCAAGGACCTATAGGAGCTGTTAGGATGGGATTGGTAGAAAATGAATTTATAGTTAATCCCGGTCCTCAGGAATTAGAAAATACTGAATTGAGCTTAATTATAGCTGGGACAAAAGATTCAATTATAATGATGGAAGGCGAAGCAAAAGAAGTATCTGAAGAAATTATACTAAAAGCAATTGGTATTGCTCAGGAAGCAATTAAAACAATCATAGAAGGTCAGGAAAAGCTGGCAGATATTTTAGAAAAACCTAACCTAAAAGAAGAAAAACAATATTCAGAAACAGCAGAATTAGCAAGTAACCTTCTTAATAAAATTAACAATTTCTATGAGAAAGAAATTAAAGAAGCTATTTGTATAAATGAAAAAAAGAAAAGAGAAGACTTATTGGAAGATATTTTTAATCAGATTGTTGAAAAATTATCTACCGAGGAGGATAATTTACCTCTTTTAAAAAGTGTCTATGATGATACCTGTAAAGAAGCTATTCGTAATTTAATAATTGAAGAAAAAATAAGAGTAGACGGGAGAAAATTAGACGAGATACGCCCCATTAGTTGTGAAACCGGAGTGTTGCCCCGGGTTCATGGGAGTGCATTGTTTACCAGAGGACAAACACAATCTTTGGTTGTTACTACTTTGGGAACAATAAAGGATAGGCAATTTATAGATACCCTGGAAGAAGAATCTTCAGAAAGATTTTACCTGCATTACAATTTCCCGCCTTTTAGTGTTGGTGAAGTAAGACCTAGAAGGGGGCAATCAAGAAGAGAAATTGGGCATGGCTCATTAGCAGAAATGGCTTTAAAAGCTTTAATTCCTTCGGAAGAAGAATTTCCTTACACTATTCGTATAGTTTCTGAAATTTTAGAATCAAATGGCTCTTCTTCTATGGCTAGTGTTTGTGGAGGAAGTTTGTCCTTATTTGATGCCGGAGTTCCTATAAAAAGACCTATTGCCGGAATTGCTATGGGATTAGTAAAAAAAGATGAAAAGGTAGAAATATTAACCGATATTTTAGGGATAGAAGATCATTATGGAGATATGGATTTTAAGGCAGCCGGAAGCAGCCTCGGTATTACCGCTATTCAGATGGATTTGAAAATTGCCGGTATTCCAAAAAATACATTAAGCGATATTCTAGCAAGATCAAAAGAAGCAAGACTATATATTCTTGAAAAAATGAATAAAGTACTATCAAAATCTCGAGAAAAATTATCTGACTATGCACCAAAAATATCAGTAATAAATGTTGATCCTACTAAAATTGGTATGGTAATTGGCCCCAGCGGAAAAAATATCAAGAAAATTATAGAAATAAGCGGTGCCTCCATCGATATCAAAGATGATGGAGAAATATTCATTGCTTCACCTGATGAAAAATCCTTAAACCAAGCAAAAAAAATGATTGAAGATATGGTGAGAGAGGCTAAAGTTGGGGAAACATACGAAGGGAAGGTAACCAGGACAACTAATTTTGGAGCTTTTGTAGAAATATTTCCCGGTAAAGAAGGATTGGTTCACATTTCTAAATTATCGCGAAAACGAATAGGAAGAGTTGAAGATGTAGTTAGAGTTAATGATAATATATTAGTTAAATGTATCGGAATTGATAACCAGGGCAGAATTGATTTAAGAAAAATAGAGGAAGAAGAAAATAATATTGTAAATAATGACGCTGAAAGGAAAAATGAAAGATACGATTGATGTTTATTGAAACAACACGAAAAAAATAAAACAAGAACTGGATTTAGTAGTGAAGAACAATAGAATTGAAATAAAAATAGAACAAATCAAAGGATGCGAGGATTTATCTTTACCTTTTTCCACAAGTGAATTCTCCTCCGGAGTCGATTTATTGTCCGCAGAAGCTTTAGATACGATATTAAAGCCGGGTAAGATAAAATTGATATCCACCGGGATTAAAATTATGATCCCTAAAGGTTATGAAGGGCAAGTAAGACCTCGAAGCGGTTTGGCCCTCAAGCATGGAATTACCGTTCTAAATACTCCAGGCACTATTGATTCAGATTATAGGGGTATTGTAAAAGTAATATTAATTAACTTAAGTGCGGAAGAATTTATTATACAAAGGGGAGATAGAATAGCTCAATTGGTAATTCAAAAAATATTTTTCCCTGATTTTAAACTTGTAAAGACCTTGGATAAAACCAAAAGAGGAGAAGGTGGCTTCGGACATAGCGGCATAGGAACTAGCGTATAGCGTTTAGAAATACAGTATCGAGTATCCAGTATCGAGTATTGAGTCAAGAAAGAAAAAGAAAAGAAAAACTTAAGATAGTATCGAGTATTGAGTCAAGATTCCGTAATTTTTTACCTTTTTAGCTTAGACTTATTTTTATTCTAAATTCCATGATTACTGGATCCTAAATTTTTTAC
>DAOUWX010000033.1 GCA_030666935.1 Atribacterota bacterium
ATCTGAAAAATTGTATTTATACTAACGACTATTCACTAACGACTAATCTAATAGGAGGAAAAAAATGACAGAATTATATAAAAAACATTTAATTACTACCCAGGATTGGGAAAAAGAAGGGCTTGATGAAATACTTGCAGTTGCCAAAGATATGAAAAAACACCGCTATGAAAAGCCTTATACCGAAATTCTTAAAGATAAAACTTTCCTGATGTTCTTCTACAATCCTTCAGTCAGAACCAGGCAGTCATTTGAAGGGGCTGCTACCGAATTAGGAGGACATGCCCAGTTCCTTGAACCCAAATCTATGAGGTTAAAAGAGAAAGGGAAAGCGGGAGAAACAGTTGAAGATGCTGCAAAAGTTATGAGCAGATATGCTGTAGGGTTAGGAATCAGAATATTAGAAGATGCGATTGATGAATATGGAAAAGGCGAAGAATTGCTTAGAGAATATGCTAAATATTCATCCATCCCAATTGTTTCTATGGCTCACGATAAATATCATCCCTGCCAGGGACTGGCAGATTTGATGGGACTTCAAGAACATATAGGTGAAGTAAAAGGTAAAAAAATAACTATGATGTGGGGTTATTCTTCATTGGTGCGTTCCTGGAGTTCTGTTCAGGAAGATATTTTGCTTCTCCCCAGGTATGGTATGGATTTTACCCTGGCTTATCCTGAGGGGTTTGACCTTGATCCGGAAGTAATTGCCCAGGCTAAAAAAAATGCTGAAGCCACGGGAACAAAATTTGAAATTACCCATAATAGGATTGAAGCGGTAAAAGGAGCACAGGTTGTATATGCTCGGCAATGGATGAGTCCAAAAAGGTATAATATAGGCAAAGAAGAGGATAAGAAATTGGCTTTAAAATATCAGGATTGGAGATACACTAAAGAGCTTGATTCACTTACCGATAATGCCTACTATATTCATCCTATGCCTATAGACCGGGGAAACGAAGTAGATGACGAAGTGGCAAGCGGTTCACGTTCTATTGTTTATGATATTGCAGAAAATAGATTACATGTTCAAAAAGCCATCATGGCTTTAACTATGACGAAAGGATGGAAATAGAAAATGACTAAATTAGCAGTATTAGCTATCGGAGGAAACTCCCTTATTAAGGACAAACAACATGAGACTGTAGAAGACCAATATGATGCAGTATGTGAAACAGCAAAACACATTGCCGGAATGATCGAGCAGGGTTATGATGTGGTAGTTACTCATGGCAATGGTCCTCAGGTAGGATTTATTTTAAGACGTTCAGAAATTGCGCATGAAGTAGGAGGGATGCATGCAGTACCCTTGGTTAATTGCGGAGCAGATACACAAGGAGCTATCGGATATCAGATTCAGCAGGCACTTTATAATGAATTTAGAAATAGAGGGATCAAAAAGAAAACAGCTACAGTAGTTACCCAGGTTGTGGTAGATAAAAAAGACCCTGCATTCCAAAACCCTGCAAAACCCATAGGTACATTTTATACCAGAGAACGGGCAGAAGAACTGCAAAAAGAACACCCTGATTGGGTTATTATTGATGATGTGGGAAGAGGATATAGAAGAGTTGTGCCTTCTCCTATGCCGGTTGAAATTGTGGAGCAGGATGCTATTGAGATGTTGGTAAAAAATAACTTTAGTGTGGTCGGTGTCGGTGGAGGTGGAATTCCGGTACTCCGCAATGATGACGGAACACTCGAAGGTGTTGATGCAGTCATCGATAAGGATAATGCTACAAGTCTGTTGGCAATAAATATTAAGGCAGATGTCTTTATTATTTCTACAGCAGTAGAGAAAGTCTGTTTGAATTTCAATAAACCAGATCAGATTACCCTGGATAAACTAACTATAGCAGAGGCTAAAAAATATATTGAGGAAGGACATTTTGCCAAAGGGAGCATGCTTCCCAAAATTCAAGCTATTGTAAGATTCCTGGAAGCCGGAGGAAAAGAAGCAATAGTTACCAATCCGGAATCGTTAGAAAAAGCACTAAAAGGCGAAACGGGGACACATATCTACTCCTAAAGAAAGACGATTATTGTAAATATATCGCTTCCTGAGGAGGTGATAATAAAAAAGAGAACAAAGGATTTATTGGATCTAAAGGATATGGAAAGGTGGATTGGTAAAAGCAGCAGCAATGTATGTTGCAATTCCAGTAATTTATCTTAATAATTATCTCAAGTAAAATTTATCTATAGAAAGGGAGGAAATAAATAAATGCAAACTATATTTAAAGGTAAACATTTTATTACACTTCAAGATTGGACTAAAGGAGAAATAGACACCTTGCTCGAGGTCTCTTTTGATTTAAAGAAAAAATTTGCCATGGGTATACCAACACCTTATTTACTATATAAAACAATATTTTTAATGTTTTTTGAGCAATCAACCCGAACCAGAAACTCTATGGAAGCAGGGATCGCTCACTTAGGTGGTCATGGTACTTTTCTTGATACCAGTACCATGCAAATATCTCATGGTGAAGAAGTTAAGGATACAGCTGTTATTTTATCCAGATATGGTCATTCTATAGCTTGTAGAAATTGTTTCTGGGAAGTAGGGAATAAATATTTAAGAGAAATGGCAAAGTGGTCTACAGCTCCCATTTTAAATTTACAATGTGACTTATATCATCCAATGCAAGGAATTGCTGATTTGATGACCATGAAAGAAAAAATTGGAGATTTGAAAGGTACTAAAGTATCTATTATCTGGGCTTATGCAACCAGTCATAAGAAACCAATTTCAGTTCCGCTTACTCAAGTTCTTTTATTCCCGAGATATGGAATGGAGGTAACTCTTGCCTATCCAAAAGGGTATGATTTACCAGATTGGGCTATTAAACAAGCTAAAGAAAATGCTGAAAAACATGGGGGAACCTTAACCATAACTCATGATATAGAAGAAGCGTATAGAGGCGCAGATATAGTCATACCCAAGAATTGGGGAAGTTGGGTAACTAATCAAAAAGGCGAAGTAGTCGATGCTTTACTTGAGTCCTGCAAAACCTGGAAATGTACCGAGAAAATGATGAAGCTTGCCAATAAAGATGTAATGTATATGCATGCACTCCCAGCGGATAGAGAGAAGGAAGTTGAAAATTCAGTTATTGATGGACCCCATTCAATTGTTTATGATGAAGCAGAAAATAGATTACATACAGCAAAAGCAGTAATGACACTCACCATGGGCAGTAAATAAAATTAAACAGTAAAAGACCAATATTGAATATTTTATAAAATAGTTGAATATGTTCAGAAGGCAAAAGTTGTATTACTTCCGAAAGAGTCGGGAATTCCATATACCAGGGAGGAAAAATGGATATGAGTTATGTAAAGAAACTAAAATGTTTATTGTGCGGAACAGAGTATGATGCAAATGAAGTAAAATATAATTGTCCGAAATGCGGGGACGAAGGCGTTTTAGAAATTATTTATGATTATCTGAAGATAAAAAAAGATTTTAATAGGGATACACTTAAAAAGAATAGGGAATTTTCGATGTGGAGATACCTACCGCTTTTGCCGGTAGATGATCCTGCTAAAATAGGGCCGTCAAAAGTTGGTTGGACTCCTTTATATGAAGCAAAAAGAATAAGAGAAGATTTAGATATGCTAAATCTTTGGATTAAAGATGACGGAAGGAACCCCACTGCCTCTTTAAAAGATAGGCCGTCTGCCATTGCTGTGATAAAGGCACGGGAATTAGGAGAAAAAATTGTTACCTGTGCCTCAACCGGTAATGCTGCTTCTTCACTGGCCGGAGCTGCTGCGTCAGTAGGTTTAAAGAGTTACATTTTTGTTCCCCAAACTGCACCGAGTGCCAAGATTGCCCAGCTTTTAGTATTCGGTTCAACCGTTTTTGCGGTGAGAGGAACCTATGATGAGGCTTTTGATCTGTCCATCGAAGCAACCAGAGAATTTGGATGGTATAACCGGAATACCGCTTTTAATCCTTATATGGTAGAGGGAAAAAAAACGGTTGCCCTGGAAATTATTGAGCAGATGGATTTTGAAGTGCCCGATTATCTTTTTGTACCGGTAGGAGATGGTTGCATTATCTCCGGAGTTGCCAAGGCTTACAAGGATATGTTTTCCTTAGGCCTTATTGACCATTTGCCCAAACTTGTTGCCGTACAGGCAGAAGGATGTAAACCGATTGTTGAGGCAGTAAATGGTGATGGCGAAGTGAAATTTGTAGAGCCGAATACAATTGCAGACAGCATTGCTGTAGGGATTCCCAGAAATCGTCTGATGGCAGTAAGAGATATAATAAAATCAAGGGGATTTGGTATTGCAGTAAGAGATAAAGAGATACTGGAGGCAATTAAATATTTAGGCACAGTGCAGGGAATTTTTGCTGAACCTGCGGGCTCTACCGCTTTTGCCGGTATGGTCAAAGCGCTAAAGGAAAAGAAAATCTCCAAGAAAGATAAGATTGTAGTATTGGTTACCGGCAATGGTTTGAAAGATGTAGAAAGTGCTAAAAAAGCCGGAGGAGAAGCTTTGGTAATAGATCCTAATTTAGAAGCCGTGAAGGAGACAATGAACTAAAAGTGAATAATACAGAAAAAAAAGAATTAAAAGACCTTCTTCAAGGGCTTATTCAGATTAAAAGTGTAAATCCTCCGGGAAATGAAAATCAAATTGCCAATTTTATAAAGAAATTTCTCCTAAAAAATAATATCCACTCCGAGTTAGTTCCTTTGGAAGAAGGCAGGAGTTCGGTTATTGCAAAAATTGAAGGAGAAGAAGAGAGAGACATCACTTTTTGCGGGCATATAGATACGGTGAGAGTAAAAGAAGAGGAATGGACAAAACCCGTTTTTGAAGGATTGATTGAAAACGAAAAAATGTATGGTATAGGGGCATCAGATATGAAGGGCGGGGTGGCGGCTATCCTTTACGCAGCAGTACTTTTAAAAAGAAGGGGGATTATACCTAAAAAAACATTTCAATTAGCTCTTACCGCAGATGAAGAATGGGGATACAGAGGTGCGAAGAATTTAGTTGACGGGGGTTATTTTGACCGGACAGATTTTCTTATTATCACCGAACCTTCCAATCTTCAGGTATCTACCGGAGAAAAAGGAGAATTATGGATGAGAGCTAAATTTTACGGGAAGTCTGCTCATGGCTCAACTCCTGAGGTGGGAGTAAATACGATTATTCCGGGGAGTGAGTTTATTGTGAATATTACTGAGAGATATGAAAAAATATTTGAAGCAGACCCTTTTTGGGGTAAGACTTCAATGAATATCGGACAGTTTCACGGCGGCGTGCAGGTAAATATTGTCCCCAATTATTCAGAAATAGATTTTGATTTCAGAATGATTTCAGAAGAAGATAAAGAAAGGGCAATAGAGTTGGTTAAAAAAACTGGCAAAGATATTGCAGAAAAGTATAAAGTGCAATTTGAAGAAAAGGTTTTTAACTACAAACCTCTAATTTTCACCAATTCAAATAATCCTTATGTGAAAAAATTTATGCAAGCAGCCGGAGTAAAGGAAGTGATAATTACCAAATACTGCACAGATGGAGCAACAATCATCCCGGAAAAGAAGATGCCTTTCATTATTTTTGGACCTGGTGATATTACCCAGGCCCATCAAAATGATGAATATATTGAATTGGAATCCCTCTACCGCGCAGTTGATGTATTTATCGATTTCCTAAAAACCTGACAGAGGACGATTCTCTGGCAGGTTTTTACTATTCACTAACGAGCAACATCTGTATTAACTGGTTAACCGGCAAACCGGGTAACTGATTAACAAAATATTAACGACTAAAATAAAGGAGAAAAAAACAATGATTGATTTGACTATTAATGAAGAACAACTGGAAAGAACTGTAAATAGAGCTAAAGAAAAAAATATTGTTATTCCCACTTTTGAACAGATGAGAAACCCAGAACTTATTCCCGATAAAATCAAAGATAACTTAAAAAATATAGGATTATGGGATATTAATTCTAACAATCTTTTTCGGATTACCTGGAAAAATGAACCTGTAAAAATGGGTGGCCAATTCGGAGGAGTTAATTTTTTAGAATTACCCCCCGAATTAACCGGAGTAAAAGCCAGAATATTTGCTTTGGTAGGTAAATGGTTTCCTACCGGAGCTCACAAAGTAGGTGCTACCTTTGGTTGTTTGGTTCCTCGCTTGGTTACCGGACAATTTGACCCTACTTCTCAAAAAGCAGTTTGGCCTTCTACTGGAAACTATTGTCGAGGTGGTGCTTATGATGCCGATATTCTCTCCTGTGAATCGATAGCTATCTTACCGGAGGGGATGAGTAAAGAACGATTTGATTGGTTATCCAAAGTAGCCGGAGAAGTAATCGCTACTCCCGGAACCGAAAGTAATGTAAAAGAAATTTTTGATAAGACCTGGGAGCTAAAAAAAACCAGGGATAATGTAGTAATATTTAATCAGTTTGATGAATTTGGTAATCACCTCTGGCATTATGATATTACCGGTCATGCCATGGAAGAGGTTTTGTCTCAGGTAATGAGTTTAAAAGATAATTATGCAGGAGTGGTTTTAACTACCGGTTCCGCCGGTACCCTGGGTTGCGGAGACTATATGAAAGAAAAATTCCCTAGCAGTAAAATAGCTGCTGGTGAAGCCCTGCAATGTCCTACACTTCTTGCTAATGGTTTTGGTGCTCATCGCATTGAGGGAATAGGTGATAAACATGTACCCTGGATTCATAATGCAAAAAATACAGATATGGTTATTGCTGTAGACGATAACAACAGTATGGGGATAGTTCGTCTGTTTAATGAACCCGTTGGTCAGAAATATTTAAGTAAAAAGGGTGTTCCCGCAGAAATAATTAAAAAATTACCTCTCATGGGTATCTCCAGTGTGGCCAATATGATCATGGCAATAAAGTTTGCAAAGTTTTATGAACTTACCGAAAAAGATATAGTTTTAACCGTCTTTACCGATTCCATGGAACTCTACGGTTCCCGATTAAAAGAGCTGGAAGAAGAGTTTGGTCCCTATAACGAAGCTGATGCGGCTATCGATTTTCATCGTAACCTGCAGGCACTTTCTATTGATTATATGCAAGAATTGACCTATTATGATAAGAAAAGAGTCCATAACCTCAAATACTTTACCTGGATAGAACAACAGGAAAAAGATATTGAAGAGTTAGATGCTCAATGGTATGATTATGAAAATTACTGGAGCGGTATTCACCGACAAGTTGATGAGATAGATAGATTAATTGAGGAATTTAATAAGAGGACCGGTCTTTAAGCCAGATGTATTAAATTGTTGATTCCCGGTCAGTAAGAAAATGAGCGAATATAATTAAAAAAATAAAATAGGAGGTTTCCAATGCGTAGTTTCTTAGGAAGAGATATCCTTTCTTTAAAGGATTTTGAGAGAGAAGATTTTTTTAGAATTTTTGAGGTTGCTAAAAAATTAGAGCCTATTGCCAAGAATCGTAAGAACAGTAACATCCTGGCTGATAAAACTATGGTAACCGCATTCTATCAACCAAGCACCCGTACCCGTTTGTCTCATGAAGCAGCCATGCACCGTCTTGGCGGTCATGTGCTTGGTTTTGCGGATGCGAAGATGACCCGAGCTGGTGATTTCTACCAGGAAAGCATTAAAGATACAGTTAAAATGCTGGAATATTACGGTGACGTGATTGTTATGCGCCATTTTCAACAAGGCGCTCCGGCTGAGACAGCAAAATGGGCCAGCGTACCGGTAATTAACGCCGGTGATGGTTGGGGAGAGCACCCGACTCAGGTTTTGACAGACCTGTATACCATTCTACAGGAAAAAGGCACTATTGACGGTTTAACTTTCCTCTGTATTGGCGATATGCGCATGCGCACGATGCATTCCATTTCATATGCACTTACCCAATTTGATGCACAGGTTATTTACGTAGCTCCCCCTGCAATGTCAATGACGGAAGAATTTAAAGCCGAGTTAAAAAATTACAACTTGCGTTTCAAGACAGCCGAGCATGTTGCCGATGTTATTAATGAAGCGGATATCATCTATATAGAACCCGTTGTGCAGGCTGATTACACCGTAGCTCGTGAAGATACGAAATCAGATAAAGGCTTAACTCCGGATAATTACCGGGTCACTCGCGAACTCTTAGAGAAGAAAGCAAAACCCGATTCAATTATATTGCATTCTCTGCCAAGAATGGATGAACTACCTCCGGATGTCGATATCACCCGACATTCGCGTTATTGGCAGGAAGCATTTAATGGTGTTGTTATGAAAATGGGTTTACTCTCATTAATTCTAGGTGCCGAAGAATAAACTTCTAATAAAAAAACGAGATAATTTACGTAGTTGTTAAAATAACCACGCTAGAAGTGAAATTCTATCGTGGAGCAGTTACGTTGCTATTCTGCATATAACTGTGACAGGGGACAACTGTGACAGAAAACTGTCCCCGGTCACACACTTGGGAGATGAAAAGAATGAAATTTAGCGAGGTAAATAAATCGATAAAACGGGTCGACGCCTACGGAAAGGTTACCGGTAAAGCTAAATTTGCTGCTGATTTATTCTTCCCCGATATGCTTTATGGTAAAGTTTTGCGAAGTAAATATCCTCATGCTCGAATTGTAAAGATAAATATCGAAAAAGCTCTGGCTTATCCGGGTGTTGAAGCGATTATAACGGCGGATGATATCCCTAATAATGAATTTGGAGTAATTGTTCAAAATCAACAGGCTTTAGCTCGACAACAGGTTTTTTATATCGGTGACGGTATTGCAATGGTTGCTGCGGAAACTAAAGAAGCAGCTGCAGAAGCTTTAGAATTGATCGAGGTAGAATATAAAGAATTACCGGGTATTTTTAATCCGGAAGAAGCCGAAAAAAAAGATGCTCCCTTAATCCATTCAGAGTTAGAAAATAATCAGGTGATTCATCATCGATTGAGAAAAGGGGATACAGAGAAAGGTTTCGACCAGGCAGAGATAGTACTGGAAAGAGAATATTCCACCCAATTTATAGAACACGGTTATATTGAGCCCGAGTCACTCGCTGCAGTGCCCCATGAACATAACGCTTTAGTTACCATCTATGGTTCAATTCAGAATCCTTTTTCCTGCCGAAATGCCGTAGCCAGCGTACTCAAGGTACCCTTGAACAAAGTGAGAATAATTCAGAATCATATGGGTGGCTCATTTGGGGGCAAAGATGAAGTTATGTCTTCCATGGCCGCCCGGGCTGCCCTCCTGGCTTTAAAAACCAACCAACCAATCAAGATGGTTAATACCAGAGATGAATCGATTCTCGAAAGTTATAAACGCCATCCTTATAAAATGAAATATAAGGTAGGTGCCACCAGAGAAGGTAAGCTGACAGCAATGGAAATTAAATGTTTAGCTGACAGTGGAGCTTATGCCTGCCAGACTCCCTTTGTTACCTGGCGTTCGGTTGTTCAGGCAACCGGCCCCTATGAATTGCCTAATGTGAAGACAGATACTTACGGATATTACACCAATAATGTGTATACCGGGGCGATGAGAGGTTATGGTTCACCGCAGATTATCTTTGCCCAGGAATCATTAATGGATGAACTGGCCGAAGAACTGAAGATGACCCCCATGGAACTGCGTTTGAGAAATATATACCACAATAATTCTATTACTGCCAGTGGGCAGAAATTGGATAATCACCAGGTGAGTCTGGAAGAGGTAATTGGCAAAGCTGTTGAAGCCAGTAATTATAAAGAGAGATACAGAGAATACAGCAAGCCTCAATCAGGGGATAAAAAAAGGGGGATCGGTATGGCTGTTAGTTTTCGAGGCTGCAGTCTGGGAGCTGAGGCAACCGATGCCGCTGGGGCCATAGTCGCCATTCAGCGTGACGGGGGTATCTTGATCTCCTGTGGATTGGCGGAAAATGGCGAAGGTTTAAAGACTGTTTTTACCCAGATAGCTGCTGAAGAATTAGGAATAGATATTAGAAGAATTAACTATATGGAAGTTGATACTTCGGTATCTCCCGAGAGCGGGGCTACAGTCGCCTCCCGCAGTACTATATTAGGCGGCAATGCAGTAAAAAATGCTGCCTGTCAACTAAAAGAAACCCTTGCTGAAATAGTTGCAACTGAATTTAAGATTAGAACAGATAATTTGGATTTTAAAAATGAGAATATATATGAGAAGAATAAAAATCAAAAGATTATTTCTTTTGATGAGACAATAGATTTAGCTAATGAACAGGGGATATTTTTATCTGCTTACGGTTGGTACAAGGCCCCCGATATTTCCTGGGACGAAGAAACTGGTCAGGGCAGACCATATTTTACCTATGTTTATGGCTGCCAGATAGCTGAAGTGGAAGTTGATACAGCTACCGGTCAGATAGAAGTATTAAAGATAACTGCCGTCCATGACGTGGGTAGAGCTATTAATCCTGCCTGTCTTAAAGGGCAGATCTATGGTGGGGTGATGATGGGATTGGGTTATGGTATCATGGAGGAAGTTGAAATTGCGAACGGCTACATTAAAAATACTAACTTTGATGAATATTTAATTCCTACAGTAAAAGATATGCCAGAAATTAACCCGGTGATTGTAGAAAATCCCGATCCTCATGGTCCTTATGGAGCTAAATCTATCGGTGAACCAACTTTAGAACTGGGTGCACCTGCCATTGCCAATGCAGTAGCTCAGGCAACCGGAAAAAGAATCAGACATTTACCTCTTAATTTGGAACGGATCTTACTGGGACATTCTTTAAGTAAGAGGGGGACAAAAAAATGATAACCTACGAATTTTTAACCACCCAAAAAATAGAAGAAGCCCTAAATTACTTAGACAAATTTAATAAAGTTCATATATTGGCCGGAGGGACAGATTTATTGGTTAATCTTTATAAAGAGAGTCCTCGCTTGCCAGACTTTGATTACCTGTTAGATGTAAGTAATATTCCAGAATTAAAATTCATTACTTTGACTAATGGTTTTATTGAGATAGGGCCGTTGGTGACCCATTCCCGATTGATTGATGAACCACTTATCAAAAATAATTTTCCGGTATTAACGATCGCTGCTTACACTATCGGTTCAACCCAGATTCGTAATCGCGGCACTATCGGAGGTAATATTGTTAATGCCTCACCGGCAGCAGATCTTTTGTCTCCTCTAATTGCCTTAAGGGCTGAAGTAGAATTGACTTCCAGGAAAGGTAAAAGAGTATTACTCTTGGAAGAATTTTTAGCCGGTCCTTATAAAACTAAAATAAAAGCTAATGAATTATTAACCAAAATAAAAGTTCCTTTACTTGGTGATAATTATTATACCGATTTTCAAAAAATCGGCCGGAGAAAAGCTCTGTCTATTGCCAGATTAAGTCTTGCCTTGATTACAAAGATAGATAAAGAAGGTATTTTCCTAGATACCAGAGTTGCACCCGGTTCTGCAACACCTTATCCCCAATCTTTGCCTGTGACAGAAGAGGCTATTAATGGTAAATCGATATTTGATATCGATTTAGAGGAGATTGGTAAAATAACCAGCAATGAAATGGTTTCTGTCACCGGGGAAAGATGGTCTACTCCCTACAAAAAACCGACTATCGCTGTTCTGGTTAAGAGAGCACTGAAAAAAAATATTGAGGAGGCAAAGACCAATGAATAAAATTACGGTAACTTTCATGGTTAATAGCAGGGAAGTAACCTTAAAAGTGGGTCCCAAAGAACGTTTGCTTGATACTTTAAGGGAGCAATTAAAATTAACCGGGACCAAAGAAGGATGTAGTGTTGGTGAATGTGGAGCCTGTACGGTTATCCTTGACGGAAAGGCAGTTTCTTCCTGTCTGATTCTTAGCGGACAGATTAGAGGAAGTGAAGTATTAACTATTGAAGGATTAGAAACAGATGGGAATCTTGATCCTCTGCAGCAAGCCTTTATTGACTATCACGCCATACAATGTGGTTTTTGTACCCCGGGGATGTTGATGTCTGCCAAAGCCTTACTTATACATAATCCTCATCCCAATCGAGAAGAGATTAAAACAGCCATAGAGGGCAATCTTTGCCGATGTACCGGTTATGAACAGATTATCGAAGCGATTGAAAGTGTAACTAAAAATTAAAAAGGAGGAAAATAAGGGGTCAGGTCTCAACATTTGACATAACTATTCTGATTATTTTATTTAGGTGCGAGTTATGCCAAATGTTGAGACCTGACCCCTAAAAGACTAAAAGAGGGAGAGTTTCTAAATGTCTTCTATATTAATTAAGAATATAAAAGAGATTGTAACCATGGACAGAGAAAGAACCAGGTTAAAAAGTTACAGTCTTTTGATTAAAGATAATAAAATTAGCAAAATCGCCGGTGACATAAAATTCCCGGCTGAGGAAATAATTGATGGTTCTGATTATTTCCTTTATCCCGGTTTAATTAATACTCACCACCATTTTTATCAAACCTTAACCAGAAATATTCCTCAAGTACAGAATGTAGAGTTATTTAATTGGTTAAAATACCTTTACCCTATCTGGTCTCGCTTAACTCCCGAAGCGGTTTATTACAGCAGTCTGGTAGCTATGGGGGAACTTCTAAAGACCGGTTGCACCACCGCGGTTGACCAGTTTTATGTTTTTCCTAAAAGCCAGCCAAAAAAATTGGTAGATGAAGAATTCAGAGCAGCTCAAGAAATTGGTATCCGATTTCATGGAAGTAGAGGTTC
>DAOUWX010000004.1 GCA_030666935.1 Atribacterota bacterium
CAGTAATAAAATTCACATTGTCGATAGTAAAACAAGTTCAGTTGCTTTAGGGTTGTTAGTTGCCGAGGCGGCTCAATTGATTCAGGAAAAGTTTGGGCTTGAAGAAATCATTAATCGAATAAAAATTGCTGCTGACAATGTTAAAATCTTTATCAGTATACCTACCTTAAAATATCTGATACGTAGTGGGCGCTTGAGTAAAACCAAAGGACTTTTAGGTACACTTCTCAATATGAAACCTATTTTGACTGTAAATTCTGATGGCAATATTGTCGAAGCCGCTAAAGTGATTGGGCAAAAAAGAGTTATCCATAAGACTATAGATTTGGCGATTAAATTTGCAAAAAGTGTTAATAATCCTTGTTTTGGCATTACTCATGTAGCTGCACCAGAGTTGGCTCAATGGTATGGTTACAAAATTCGCAATGTCTTTAATTCTTCAAAAGTAATAATTGCTGAAGCGTCCCCTGCTTTAAGTGTACATATTGGTATCGGGGGTGCTGCTGTCGCAGTCCTGGGGGATTCTTAAAAAATGACAGAGAACCGTCCCCTGGTGCATTTTTTTTCTAAAAAAGAAGGATTTTTTGATATAGGTGTAGTATTATTAATATCACCAGATAAAAAGTAATTTTACATATTTTTTACCTAGGAAACTTCAACTAGAATAGCACCCCAGAGTAATAATCTTATTAGCATTATGGAGGTGATAAGAGAGAAAAAGAGATTTTCTGTATGGTTTTTAATTATCTAAAATAAAGGAGGAAAAATAGTTAAAATGTCAAGAAAAGCAGTTATTTTGTGTTTGTTGAGTTTAATAATTTTAGTCAGCTTGACCACTTCAGTCCTGGCAGAAGTAAAGGGTCCTATTGTAGATAAGGTTTACATCAACGCCAGAATGAAGGAAGAAATTGGTCTAAAAGATGCAGCAGAAGGCTTAACTGATATCTTCTTCTATGGAGTTAACGGTCCGACAATTATGGGCTTAGATCAGGCCACCAGAGATAAGCTGGATATATATGCAGTACCTTCGGGTTCCTGGTCACTTAACTTTAACCCCGTACCCAATGCAGCTCCTTACATCGTTAAAGTAGAAGATAAGGAATTTTTCAATCCCTTCGCTATCAGGGAAGTAAGATTTGCCATGAATGACCTCATTGACCGGAAATATCTTGTTGACGAGATTTTAGGTGGTGCCGGCGGTCCTATGTTTACTATGGGTACCCCAGGCCAACCGGGCACTTATAAATATAACCTGGTAGCTAATCGGCTGGGATTCACCCCGGAGGGGAATGAAAAGAAAGCTATAGAAGATATAACCGAAGCCTTACAGGCGGCAGCAGCCCTGCCAGAGCTGCAGGGAAGATTGGTAAAACAGGGAGAATGGTGGACTTTTGACGGTGAGCCGGCAGCTATCAATTTTTTGATCAGGGTTGATGACCCTCAAGGAAGGTTGAAAGAGGGACAGTATATAGCTTCCCAGATTGAAAAAGCGGGAATTAAAGTCGAACGCTGTCTTTGGGATAGGGTAAAGTGTATTGAAACATCCTATTACTCCGACCCGGCAGATTATAAGTGGAATATCTATACCGAGGGATGGGGAGCCGGAGCCACCCGGGCATTCTGGGAACATATTGTCTGTCAGATGTATGCCCCCTGGTATGGTTATATGGCCGGCGGGCCGGACAATAAGTGGCACTACGAGAATGATGAAATTGACCGTTTAACCGAAAAGGCTTACACCGGAAATTTCCTGACCGAAGAAGAGTATTGGGATACTACATTAGAGGCCTTAGATTTAGCCTTAAAAGATGCCTGCAGGATATATGTAGCTTACCAGATGGAGTACTATGCTACCAATAAAGCTGCCTTTAATAACAGGATGTGTTATGGTTTAGGTGATGGTTTAAATGAATGGTCAATAATTACCGCTGATACCAAGAATAAAGAATTAAGAGTTACTGAATTTTCTGCCAAAGGCGCCTTGTTTATGTCTGCATGGGATCCCATCGGGACAGAAGGTTTTAATGACGTTTATAGTCTGGTTATTGCCCAACCCATGTCTGAAAGAGGTGCATTTGAAAGCCCTGCCAGTGCAATATTTATACCTTTAAGGGCAATCCCCAAAGATGTGGATACTAAAGTGCACCGGGATGAATCCGGAGAGGTAGTAGGCGATATTCCAGTTTCACCGGATGCGATAAAATACGATTCTGCCAGGAAAGAATGGTATAAAGTGGGTTCAGGAGTAAACTCAATGAGTAAAGGCACTTACAGCTTCCGTTTTGGTAATTTCCATCATGGTCAGCCAATGACTGTTGCAAATCTTCTCTATGCCGAAGCATTTAAAACCGAATGGATAAACAAAGATGGAGAAGACGATAAATATTATGATGCAGCATATGAGGATTACCATAGACCTGATCAGGAAATAAAACAGGGATGGTTATTAAATCCTGATGGTACGATTACCAGCTATTTTGATTATAATTTCCCGCCATCCAAGGAAAGAGTTGCCGCCAATGGAGCACCTCAGGCTTATCTGTCCGGAAGGTATATGATACTACCCTGGGAAATTTTTGAGGTATTAGGAGAATTGGTAGCAGTAGGAAGTGAGTCAGGTACTGTGTATAGTTTTACTCCTGGTGATGGGGTAGAACAGGTAGATCTATTACGACTATCTTGCGTAAAAGATATTCGGGCAAAACTGGTAGAATTGAATGATAATAACCATCTGCCGGTATCTCTAAAAGATTATGTTACAGTAGAAGAAGCGAAAGCCGGATATGAGACAGCTGTAAAGTGGATCGATGAAAAAGGTCATGCATTTATTGGAAACGGCGCTTTCTATCTGGAGAAATATGATCCTAAAACTAACTATATAGAGTTAACTGCATTCAGAGATCCGGAATATCCCTTTACTCCTGACTACTGGCCAAGTGTCTTTGCTACTACCACAGTACGTATAGATGATGTTAATATTCCTGCAATATATCTTCGTGAAAAGAAAGAAGATTTGTCTATAAAGGTTAAAGTATCTGAGGTATTATACCCGGACGGAACAGCCAAGATAGCCGAAGGTGGAGAAGTCACAGCTATGCTAATAACGCCTACTGAAGAATTATCTTACAAAGCTAAATTTTTAGGTTCCGGTTCATTTGAGGTAATTATACCCGCAGATGCAGTTAAGGATTTGGAAGAAGGTTCATATACCATCTTGATAAGCGCCTCAGTAGAAGGGGCTGTACCGGCCTCAGTTGCAAGCTCAACCGTGATATATTAAAAAAACTTAACTTTGCAGTGTCCTCTATATGGAAAACTATTCAATAGAGGGCACTGCCTTTATAATTTAACTAAACTTAAAAATTAAATGTAAATTCCATCCGTAATAAGCAATTCGAGAGAAAAAAGTTTTGAGTTTTGAATTATAGTTTTTCGCTCTTAGTTTTAACTTTTTAGTATATAATTAGGGTAAGCATATTACTAATTTAAAACTATACGCTAAACGCTCTACGCTCTACGCTATACCAAATACTAACGAATAATTTATTAGGAGAAACAGCATATAATGTATTGGAAATATTGTATTAAAAGAATTCTCTATGGATTTGCTATCTTCATTATGCTTATCTTCATCTTTTCCGCCCTCTTTAATACTACTATGGAGAGTACTTTAAGGTCACAGATAGAAGAAGAGATTCGCGGAGAGATTTTGAAACTTGATACCCGGATGACTCCGGAAGAAATTACCCATTATATAGCTGAAAGGAGAGAGTTTAAACGACACCTCTATCACTTAGATAAACCCATCTGGAGCCGGATTGTCTGGAGAGCCATCAATGTCCTTTCTCTTGATTTTGGTAAAGCTACTATAATGAGATCTTCTTCCGGAGAAGCGGACGTCTGGACAATTATCGCTGAATGTTTGCCTCGAACTGTACTACTTTTTACTACCGCTATATTTATTAATATTATCCTGGGATTATGGTTAGGACTTAAAAAGGCGCAAAGAGCGGGAGGCTTGATGGATAAGACTACATCTATCGGTACCATGATTGTTTATGGTATGCCCTCCTGGTGGCTGGGTATGCTGGTAATTATGTTCTTTGCATACACTATTAAAATATTTCCTTCGGGGGGTCTGCATTCTGTTCCTCCCCCAACCGGCTTTGCCTATTATATAGACTTGCTTTATCATATGGCTTTGCCGGTATTGACCCTGGTAGCTATTGGATTTTGGGGCAGTGCTTTTCTTATTCGAAATATTATGTTAGGTATATTACAGGAAGATTATATTATGGCAGCTCGAACCAGGGGAATCCCGGAGCGAAAAGTGCTCTACGGTCATGCCATGCGGGCTGCAGCCCCGCCCATAGTAACTATGGCCCTTCTTTCTCTTCTTGCTTCAGTAGGAGGCAATATCATTTTTGAAGGAATTTTCAGTTGGCCCGGTTTGGGGAATCTTTATTGGATTGCTATTGAACAGAATGATATACCGGTTTTAATGGGCAATCTTTTCATTACTACAGCCCTATATGTAGGAGGGTTGGTTATCCTGGACCTTATCTACGGATTTCTTGATCCCCGGATTAAAGTGGGAGGAAAGCAGTAATGAAGTGGATTGATTTGAAAGCAGGTATCCGAGATTTTTGGAATGAATTTAATAGAGTTAAATTTGGTTTATTTGGCCTAATCTTATTATTCATATTTATTCTTGTTGTTTTAATAAATTCTTATATCGTACCCTTCCCTGAAGCAAGCAGCCGCTGGAGAGATATTACTTATTGGGAAGATAATCCCGTCAGCGCCCCTCCGGTATGGGTCAACTGGTTTTCTTCTACTAAAAGGGCACCTTCTTTAATTCTAAAAGAGCATGCTTTTTCAGAGGAGAAAATGGGAAAGATAAAATTAACCAGAGCGGTTTTTGAGTACGAATATTCCTATGACCTTCCTCCTCTGGATATTATATTCCATGGTTATGCTATAGGGTCACCGGTTATTATGTTAAGTATTGAGAGGCCCGATCGCCATATTATCGAACTGGTCAGGAGACCGATATCTAAGAGTGATGGGAAAGAGGTCAGAGTGTCGATTGGTAAAGATTCAAGAATCGAATCTTATAACTTTGGCACTAAATATGAAAAGCCGGAAAGTAACAGGATTGAACGAGAAATGGTTAAGCCGACCAGCATCTTATTTTCTGAAGCAAAAGAAGGGATTCTGGTTCATCCTTCTCCCCTTAAAGGGGTCTATAAATTGATAATTGAAATTATCTTACCTGCTGAGAATGATGTAGTAGAAGATATCTATTTTACTTTTTCCGGGGGCGTATCGGGTTGGCTGGGGACAGATAGTTCCAAGAGAGATATCTGGAGCGGGGTAGAGGCCGGGGTAAAATGGGCTCTACTAATCGGACTCTTAACTGCTTTTACCGCCGTCTCTATCGGGGTAATCTATGGAGTAATGAGTGCCTATCTGGGAGGATGGAAAGATTCATTAATGCAAAGAGTCTTTGAACTCTTTTTAGGTGTTCCTTTACTTCCGGTATTAATAGTGATGAGCGCCATCTTTAAACCCAATATCTGGATAATGATTCTAATGATGAGTTGTTTTTTCTGGGTAGGGCCGGTAAAAACCGTAAGAAGCATGGGTTTGCAAATTAAAGAAGAGACTTACATTGAGGCTGCACAAGCCTTTGGAGCTTCAAGCAGCAGAATAATATTTAAACATATGATACCTTTACTTATCCCTTATGCCTTTGCCTCAATGGCACTTTATGTACCCAGTGCGATTGTCTATGAAGCATCGATCAGTTTATTAGGGTTGGGTGATTCAACAATTGTAACCTGGGGGCAAATATTGCATGATGCCTTAACCGGAGGTGCGGTATTAAATGGTCTATGGTGGTGGGTTATCCCTCCCGGTCTATTTATTGCCTTGATGGGTATGACCTTTGCTTTTATCGGTTTTGCTATGGATAAAATATTACATCCCAAATTAAGGACGAGGTGAAATGGTAGATATAGATAATGTTCTAAAAGTAGAAAACTTAAAGATTAATTTTTTTACCCGTAAAGGGAGAGTTTATGCGGTTGATAATATTTCATTCACCTTAAAAAAAGGAGAAACTCTCGGCTTGGTGGGGGAATCAGGATGTGGTAAAACAACTACCGTCTTGGGGTTGATGAAAATGGTGCCTACGCCCGGGGAAATTACCGGTGGTAGGATTTTGATAGGCGGAAAAGATATTATACCCCTATCTGAGAATGAAATGAGAAAAAAAGTGAGATGGGTAAAGACTTCCATGGTCTTTCAGGGAGCGATGAATTGTCTTACCCCGGTGTATACTATTGAAAAACAGATGATGGAGACCATTCAAGAACACAAGAATATAGAACGTTTTCAAGCGAAAAAATGCATAATAAATTATTTAAATTTAGTTGGACTTCCTGAAGATATAATTCGCAGATATCCTCACGAGCTGTCCGGCGGTATGAAACAACGGATAGTTATTGCTACCGCCCTCTTTTTAGAACCAGAAATTGTGATCTGTGATGAACCCACCACTGCCTTGGATGTGGTAGTTCAGGCTCAGATTATAAATCTTATAAAGAGATTAAAGAAAAAATTAGATTTATCGGTGATCTTTATTACCCATGACCTGGCTACAGAAGCAGAAGTTGCTGACCGCTTATTAGTAATGTATGCTGGTAAATTGGTAGAAATTGGGACAAACGAGCAGATCTACGGCAATGGAGGTCCAATTCATCCTTATACCGAAAAGTTGCTTAAAGCTACTCCCCGACTCCATGAGAAAGTAGAAGAGCTTTCTTTTATTCCCGGTACCCCCCCTGATTTGGTTGATCCACCTTCAGGGTGCAGATTTCATCCGCGTTGTTCAGAAGCAATGGAGAGATGTAAAAAAGATGAACCCCCCCTAATTGAAGTAGAACCTGAACACCAGATAGCCTGTTGGAGGAATCATTATGAGTGAACCTATCATTAAAATCGAAAATCTTCATAAATGGTTTCCGATAAGACGAACTATTACTCAAATCTTAAAAGGGGAACATCTATGGGTGAAAGCTGTTGACGGAATCACTTTTAATGTAAATCAAGGAGAAATCTTCGGACTGGTGGGTGAATCAGGATGTGGGAAGACCACTACCGGAAAATTACTTATGAAACTTTTGGAACCCACCGACGGAAAGATAATATTTAAAGAGAAAGATGTGACCCATCTTGAAGCTAATAAACTTAAGGAATACCGCAGGAATGTTCAGATGGTCTTTCAGGATCCCTATGCCTCTATGAATCCCAGATTTCGAGCCCGGGATGTCCTCGAAGAACCATTGATTATCCATCAGGTGAGTGAAACCAGGGCAGAACGAGAAAAAATTGTTCGTCGTTCTCTCGAAGAAGTAAGGCTTATCCCTCCTGAAGAATTTATGGAACGATTTCCCCATATGTTAAGTGGAGGACAACGTCAAAGGGTGGCTACTGCAAGAACTCTGGTTTTGTCTCCAAGTATGATTGTAGCTGATGAACCGGTTTCCATGATCGATCTGTCTACTCGAGCAGAAATTTTATATATGATGAAAACGGTACAGAGAGAATTGAGCCTCACCTATTTATATATCACCCATGATCTTTCTACTGCTCGTTATTTTACAGACCGGATTGCGGTTATGTATTTGGGAAAAATTGTAGAGATGGGAGGGGCGGATGAAATTATCGATGAGGCAGCTCATCCTTATACTAAGGCTTTAATTGAGGCTGTTTGTGAGCCGATTTCCGGAAAATCTAATACTATTAAAGAGATTCCTATTAAAGGGGAAATTCCTTCAGCTGCCAATATTCCTCCAGGCTGTAGATTCCATCCCCGATGTCTTTACGCTAAACCCCGATGCCAGGAAGAAGAACCCGTTCTTACTGAGGTAGAAAAGGGACATTATGTCTCCTGCCATTTGGTAAAATCTTGAAAAAAGTATATTTAAAAGTAATACAATTAACTAATTAATAGGTGGTGATTAATAGAAGATGAAAGAGATATTAAAAAATATTTTAGATTGGTTAGAACCAAAGGTAAACTATGCTGATTTAAGATTTGTTCAGACCGAAAAGGAGAATACCGAAGTAGAAAATGGTATCTTATCTTCCTATAATGTCTCAACTGATAGAGGGGTAGGGATACGAGTATTAGCGGATGGTGTCTGGGGGTTCGCTGCTTCTAATAATTTAGACAAAGCATCTTTACAGGAAACAGCCGCCAAAGCTTTGGATATTGCTCGAGCCTCTGCTCTTACCAAAAAAGAAGATGTTAAGCTTGCTTACGAAGATAGACATATCGACACTTATATTACTCCGATAACTAAAAATCCCTTCCAGATTAGCCCTGCAGAAAAGATAGACCTTTTGGTAAAAGCTACCAGGCTGATGCTAAAAGATAAAGTAAAGAAAAGCGAAGGTTCGTTTAGTTTTTACAAGAGTTATAAAATATTTGTATCTACCGAAGGTTCTGAAATCGAACAGACTATATTTGAATCAGGTGGTGGAATTACAGCTTATGCTATCGGTGAAGGAGATTTCCAAAAACGTTCTTATCCTTCCAGTTTTGGAGGGGATTACGCTACCCGGGGATATGAATTTATCGAAGAGATAAATCTATTAGAAAATGCTGAAAGAATAGCTAAGGAAGCTAATCAGTTATTAGCTGCTCCTTCTGCTCCGGAAGGGATAACCGATATTGTATTGGGAGGGTCTCAACTTGCGCTTCAGGTTCATGAATCCTGCGGGCATCCTGTGGAACTGGACAGGGTATTGGGGAAAGAGATTAGCTATGCCGGAGGAAGTTTTTTAACCCTGGATAAATTAAATAATTTTACTTATGGAAGCCCGGAGGTGACTATAGTAGCTGATGCAACTGTTCCGGGAGGTTTGGGTACTTTCGGTTATGATGATGAAGGCGTCCCTGCCTCCAAAAGTTATCTGGTAAATAAAGGAAAATTCGTAGGTTATTTAATGTCCAGAGAAGATGCTTTTAAATTAGGACTACCGAGTAACGGTGCCGGCCGGGCGGAAAATTGGAACAGAATCCCCCTGGTTAGGATGACCAATATCAACTTATTACCGGGAAATTTAGAGCTGGATAAGCTTATAGGAGATATAAAGGAAGGCCTGTATTTAGATTATAATAAGAGCTGGAGCATAGATGATAAAAGGATAAACTTCCAGTTTGGTACAGAGATTGCCCGGGAAATAAAGAATGGTAAATTAGGAAAAATTTATAAAAACGCAGTCTACCAAGGAATAACTCCGGAGTTTTGGAAATCTTGTGACGGGATAAGCTCTGAAAAATATTGGCATATCTGGGGAGTTCCAAATTGTGGTAAAGGCCAGCCGGGTCAAGCGATGCATGTGGCACATGGCACATCTCCTGCGAGATTCAGAAAGGTAAAGGTAGGTGCTTCCAAATGAGAGATATAAATTCAGGGAAAGAACTTGTTAATAAGATAAAAAATTTTATTAAAAATTATGACTTTGAGATAATTGCTACCGAAGTAAAGAGTGAACTTACCAGATTTGCGGAATCTTACATCCACCAAAATGTAGCGGAAACCAATCTAAATTTAATTGCAAAGGTAATAAATGAAGATAGAATTAGTGCAGTGGAAATGAACAGTATTGATGAGTCCACTATATCAAAAAATATAGAAAAGGCAATTGAAGTAACCAAGATTACCCCTAAATTAGATTACCATTATCAATTATTAAAGCCCCAGTCATACAAAATAAAAAGCAAATATTCTAAAGATACTGCTAACTTTACCCCTTTAAATCGAGCTCAATTGGTAAGTCAATTAATAAAGGAAGTAAATAAAAAAGGATATGAAGCCGCGGGAGCTTTTACTACAGAAGAATCTACCCTTCTGGTAGCTAATTCAGAAGGAGTCTTTGCTTTTGACCGGGGAACCAAGGTAGATTTTAATTGTGTTATCACCCGAGACAATTCTACTGCTTATACCTCATTCATAGACAGTGATATTAATAATTTTAACATAAATAAAATCACCGATGAATTATTAGGAACTGCTTTAAAAAATGTGGAACAGATAGAGATTGACCCGGGGGTCTATACGGTTATTCTTTCTCCGGAAGCAGTGTCAGAAATCTTAAACTATACCGGCTATACTGCTTTTAATGGCAAAATGATTATGGAGAATAAAAGTTTTGTATCCCATAATCGGGGTAAAAAGATTTTTCCGGAAACTATAAATATTTCCGATGATCCTTTTGATGAACTTACCATGCCCCTACCTTTTGATCTGGTGGGATATCCCCGGGAAAAGATAGACCTCATTAAAGACGGGGTAGTTAAAGACGGAGTTTATGACCATCTCACCGCCTTAAAATATAATAAAAAATGTACCGGAAACACTTTACCGCCGGAACATGCTTCTTTCGGAGCCCTCCCTTTTAACCTGGTGATGAAAGAAGGGAGTAACTCTGTTGAGGAGATGATTTCCTCTACTAAAAAAGGTATTTATATTTCCCGTTTTCATTACGTCAATATACTCAATCCCATGAGCATTCAGTTGACCGGAATGACCAGAAATGGAACTTTCTTAATAGAAGACGGTAAACTGGGAAGAGCAATAAAGAATATGAGATTCAATACCAGTGTAATAGACATGTTAAAGGCAGTCGATATGATCTCCAAAGAAAGACAGACAAAATCAGGGTTTATCGGTCCAACCGTTGCCCCCTATCTTCGCACAAATAACTTTACCTTTTCCAGTAAAACAAGTTTTTAAAAAAACAGGAACATAGAGCCGTTCCCTGTAAAAGGAAGGTGTTTAAGAACTGAAGTATAAAAGAGTTTCTTTGATTATATTTATATTATTTTTTCTTCTTTTAACCGGTTGTTACAATTGGATATCCAATACAGAATTTACCGGAACAATTTTAAGCGAGAAATATCTTGCGTATGAAAACATAATTGAAATACAAACTGATGAAGAGTTTGGAGGGAAAATAGTGAACGCAAGATTTCAATTAGCAGTCGAAGGAAAAGAAGGATATGACCCGGGTTTACTAAAATTATTAGAGTTAGTAGGAAAAGAATGTTATATGGAAGTAGGTCCCCACGGCGTAGTTTTAAAATGTATTTTAAAATTAGATGGAGAGGATTTTGAAATCCCAAAAATAGAAATACAGTTTTGATTAAATTATTTCACCGAGGCGATAAAAATATCCTTAATGACCAGGAGATCATCTTTTTTTGGTATTTTTCCCTGAGATACATTTTCAAAAATAGTTCTTCCCAGGGCAGCAACCAAGGAATATAAAAATAAATCTCCGCTTACTTTTTTACCGGAAGATAAAATAACTTCCCCGAACAGGTCGCCTGCTTCCTTCTGTTTTTTTCTTATTTTTTTGAAGAGTTCATTTATCTTTTTCTTGCTATCTTCCTTTTGCATAAAATCATAGCCAATTCTTTGCATAATAATAAAAGTTTTAGAATTTTCTTCTAAAAAATTTATATAAAAATCTACTGTCATTTTTATTCGTTGTTTAACATCATTTGTTATATAAATTATTTCGCTAATCTTTTTAAAAATCTTTTTTACACTTACTTCCATTAACTGTGAAGCCAAATCTATTTTAGAAGGGAAATAATAATAAATAGTAGGTTTTTTTATTCCTGAAAGCTGAGCGATATCATCCATAGTGGCTTCATAGAAACTTTTTTTAAAGAAAATCTCCCGGGCTGCCTCTAAAATTATTTCCTTTTTATTAATATTTTCCATTAGAAAGACCACTCTCCCATCAAGTATAGTCCCTCTGCGCTTCCCATCTGTCCCAGCTTTGAAGTTTGGTCACCTGAAACAGAAACATAAGAAAGAGTAACTGAAAAATCATCAGTGAAATCATAACTGGCCCCAACAGAATTTATCATACTCCCATCGTGAAGGCTGATTATACCTAAATAGTTAGGAGTAAGTTTACTGTCTTCTAATTCCTTTCTGGCATTTAAAGAGATATAAGGAGAACATTGGTCACCTTCTTCAAAGACAAAGCCCCAGATGAAGCCCACATTTAAATAAAGGTCAAAAGAGGTAGTGTAATCTGCACCGATTACTGCTTTTATGTAAGGGTCTTTTAATAAATCTTCACCTTGCACTTGCCAGGGTTGGGGGATGATATAAGCCAGATCACCTCTTAAAGTAGCACCTTCAATGCCCGGGAAATCTCCCTGGAATTCAAAGCCAAAAACATCTTTTTTAGGATACCCCAAGCCCAGATTTAAAGTCATTCCGGAAACACCGGGAATAGGTTCTACGGTTTCAGGGTAACCATTAAAGTAATATCCGTTATAATAACTAATAGCTGCATCGAAAGAGGTGAAACTTCTTCCTAATTTTATTCCCCAAACCGGATTTCCCGGAAGAGCATAGGTTATATTAACAGAGGTTATTTCTATTCCTTGAGCTTGAAATTGAGGAGCAAACATAGAAAGGTAGATTTGCTCTTCGTATTTTTCTGGCATATAAGAAGAGACAAAAGAAGGAAGGATTATGGTTTGCAAATAGGTAATATCATTAAAATAATAAATTGCATCAGCGGCCAATACTGCGTTTTTTTGGGTCATAGATGTAAAAGATATTCCAGGCGGCAGAGGATTAAAATTATCTAGAGGGCTGAACATATCCGCAGATCCCCAACTTACAATTAATCTACCTACCTTTAAATCCGAGTTAGGAATAAGGTCATAAGCACTAATATAGAGTTCTTTAGGAATTATCATGAATGGAGTATCGGCAAAAGAATTGTCTGTATATTTAATTAAAAGCTCTCCTTCTGCAAAAATATCATCAGTAAAACTATGAACATAATTAAGGTCTAAATTTAGAGTATTGTTCAGATTGCTCTCTGTAAAATTGTATCCTCCTGAATAGGTTAAACTCCCGGAAAAATCTCCAGCAAAAACAGAAGCTGAAAATAATAAAATGATAAATGCTGCCAAAAAAATATTTCTTTTCATAATTATGTTTTTTCTCCTTATTATTGTTAACTAATTAATGTTAATTTTAATTGACCAATTCGTAGTACAGATGTCTCGCCTGTCTATTAATGTCATTCCCACGAAAGTGGGAATTCAAAATAATATTTAAAGATAGATTACCGTTTCCACGGGAATGACAGAAGTGTGGGTGTATAGCCACATTTCCCTACTTACATCTTGCAACCTAACTTATTAATTCTTTACTCATCACTCATCACGTATTACTGTATTTCCCCTATACGCTCCGCGCTCTTTTTCTTTACTAAATACTATTCACTAATGACTAACGACTGTTTTAAAGTGTCGGCTTCTTTAACGTCCTGATACTAAAGAAACTGGATGATAATTCTACATCATATTCCATTTCTTTTATTACAATCTTAGTTTTTTTATTCTCTTCTGTGTCAGTAAATACTATCTCCATCGGGGTAATTTTTCCTTTATCATCAATCTTTATCTGTGTAATTTCTAAAGTTTTAATAAGATTTTCGCTCATATCGTAAAATTCTACTTTTTTGGTATAAAACTTTTCCTTATCCACCGCGATTATGATTTTCTTATAAGATGTATCTTCATCACTTGGTATAACTTCTATGATATATACGCTCTCTGTCTCTTCCAGCAATTTTTTTTCATAATCCTTATCTTCAAAATTCATACCCATATCTTCGTAAGAAAGGCCTGTTCCCATAAATTCATCACCTTTTGAAGACCCGGCGATTCTCCTTGCTTTACCATAGGCAGGCATGTATAAATATATTTTTTCACCATCATCAATGTTTAGAAGAGTTACACCCTTTACCGATTTAGGAGAAAGAAACCTAACAAGGGTGCTGCTCTTTTCGTCTTCTCCCTCTTGAGAGAACATTATCATCTCTCTTACTTCCTCATTTCCTTTCTCATCTATTAAGATCATTTCGGAAATAGTTTTTTGAGTAGTAAAATCAGGCGCCGTCTCTTCCATTTTATCCGTAATTTCATCCACGGTTATAGCAGATGCTGCATTTATGGAAAATAAGAAAACAAGTATCGTTAAAATATACACCTCAAGTTTTAATTTCATTTCTTCTTTGCCTCCTCTTTAAACTTTATATTATTTAATAAGATGGGAAGTAGGATTAAAGTATAGATTACACTTAAAACCATTACACTCCCGATAAGTTTACCAAATACGGCCATCATTCCAAAATCTGAAAAACCGAGTATAAAAAGTCCTGCTGCCACTGCGATAGAATTAAAAACAATGGCTCGACCGGTTCCGGTTAAGGTGATTTTCATAGCTTCAATTTTTGATCTTTTTCTCAGTTCATTTTTATATCGAGAAATATAATGGATGGTATAATCAATTCCTGCTCCTATGGCAATACTGGCAACCATTATGGTGCCTATATTTAAATCGATATTTAGAAGACCCATTATACCAAAGGCGGTGATTATGGTCAGAGTAATCGGTATCATAGCAAATAATCCTACAAGGAGAGAGCCGAATTGAAGCACAAGCATGATAGATACTGCAAAAAATGCTGCAATTATACTCTTTATCTGCCCCCTGAATAGACTGTTGTTTATCTTATCGTTAATTACCGGAATCCCGGTTAGTTGGAAAGAGACCTCTATGTCTCCATTATCATCCGGAAGGTAAACCACTTTATCCATTAAATACCACAGGATATCTTTTTCCTCATCGTTTAGATTCTCTCCTATAAGTTTTTCCGTTTCAGTTTGAGCAAATCTTACTTTTTCTCTCTCCCGCACAATTTTCTTGGAATCCTCCAATACTTCTTGAAGGTAGATGGCATCATCCTCTATTAATTCTATCGTTTCCATCAATTCTTTTAATAAATCATCTTGAGATTTTTTCTCTCTTATATAGTCAGTAAGTATAGGGACTAAGTCTGAGCTATCTATTCCTAAATCTTCAATCTCCAATAAAGATACGGTTAAAATTTCATTTATGAATTCCTCAGTATCTTTTTCAAACTCAGAGCCAGGTGTACCGGAAATTTTTATAAGCCCTTCTCTTAATTCTTCTTGGTTTTCCATCTTAATGCCTTTTGCCTTAAGGGAAGAAATAATCTCATCAACAAGGTAAGCATAATATTCTGCTTTTGCCTCTTCATTTACTTCGGAAAATTCAATTGTACTAACCTTTTTGGGTATACCGTTAATGAATTCTTCCATTTGTTCTATTGCCTGTTCAAGGGCACTGGAGGCCATCTCTTTGGTTCTAACCTGTAATAAAGTATCTTCATCATTATCGCCAATCATATTAGTGATATACTCATTATCTCCGGCAAAAAACCATAAATTGTCAATTTTTTCTTCTTGTGCCGGAATTATATTTTTGCTCTCCATGGCATCATTAAGTTGTACTAAAAAATCGGTAATCGATGATGGTTCACCTAGGGAGGGAAACGTTTTTGCATAATCGCCAATCTTTTTCATCTGTCTTAATACATAAGGGTTTTTTACATTATTTGATTCGGTATAGACGTAAAGAAAATCTGTGCCACCAAATTTTTCATTAAAATAATTCATAGTTTTTACTATTTTATTATCTTTGCCTAATCTTGATTCTATTGATGATTCAGTGGTGACTCTTGTGCCCAAGGCTACAGACATTACCACTATTATTAATACACCGATTAAAAATACTTTCTTTTTTTGTAATATTGATTGGCCTATTAATCTTAAAAGCCTGGTAATCACATCATTAGCTTCGTGTGAAAATTTCTCATGGATTTTAGCCGGCGGGAAAATGGTAAAAAATGACCCTAATAAAAAAGTTGCCAGAACAAAGGCAAAAAATATTCCCATAGTGGAAAAAATTCCGAATTCAGTCATGGGCCTTACGATGGCAGCGGTAAGGGATAGAAATCCGGCCATAGTAGTAAGTGCACTCATGAGTATAGGAATAAAAATATGTCGAATAGTTCTATTAACTGCCTTAACCGGTTCAAGGGTATGCCTTTCTTCGTAATATCTGCTTATAAAGTGTATGCCATAGGCCGTGGCCAAGGATATCATTAATACTGGCATAGCAGAAATCATCATGGTAACAGTTTTACCGGTTGATGATACAAATCCCAAGACCCAAAAAGAAGCCAGCATAGCAACAATAATAGGTAAAAATACGCCACGAAAGCTCCTGAAGCAGAAATATAGAACTAAAAGTATAATGATAGCGGCAATAATAGCTAATTTCATGGTATCCCAGGAACCTTCAGAAATCTCTGCGGCTATAAGAGGCATTCCAAAGTAATGTAACTGTAAGGTTTGGCCTTTTAAAGGCTCTACTATATTCTCCAACCCCTCTTTAAGTTCTGTTCCTTCTATGTCGCGCACTATTTCTACCATTATCAGGGCAACATTTCCATCTTCTGAAATAAATTTCCCTCTTACCAGGTTATCATTTAAGAGAGAATTTTTAAGTTCTTTGGCCTCCACGTCGCTTTCCGGAAATACTTCCACTAAATCTTTTACTTCGAGGCCTACATCTGTAGTGATAATTTTAGGCATATTTAGAAAAGAATTTACCGACTTTACAAAGGGAGCTTCTTCTAATTTTTCTGTAATGCTTTTAACTCTTTCAAGATTTTCTAAAGTAAAAAGGTCTTCGTACTCAAGGGATATCATTGACATATGTGCTTGAGAGCCCCCAAATTTTTCGATTACTTCACTGTAAAATTTTATATCAGGGTCATCTTCAGAGATATATTTAGTGATATCATCCTCAATTTTAAGATTTTTCACCTGCATTCCGGCGAAAATAGTAATAAGAATTATTACAATAAATATAGGTTTTGCATATTTAGTGATAAAGTTTGCGAGTTTTTTCATCATTTAGCTCTTGCTCCTTTCGAAATTATTTATCAACTTTTATTATAACTGACCGGTCAGTCGAAAGTCAAGAAAATTTAAAATAAAAAATAGAAAAATTTTTAGTCTATCATTTTATTTGAACGTTTATTAAAAGTCCTATATAATAAATTTATTAAATAATAAAGAAGGAGGAAGAATTATGAAGAACAAGAAAGGTATAAAATTTCTAAATTACTTGATTTTGGCTGCTTTATTTATTTCAGTGCTAACTTTTTCATCGCTTGCGGAAACTGCTCCTAATGGAATTATAGGATTTTTAACTGATTGGGGAGAGACAGATTATTTTGTCGGTGCCTGTAAAGGGGTAATGCTCACCGTAGAACCAGATTTAAAACTGGTAGATATTTCTCATGGTGTAACACCTTTCAATATTCAAGAGGGGGCAAATACGCTTCTCTATACAGCAAGAGAATTTCCCGTAGGAACAGTGTTTTTAGCAATTGTAGACCCGGGAGTGGGCACCGAAAGAAAACCTCTTTTAGTTGTAACCCAAGATGATAAATATTTTATCGCACCGGATAATGGAATATTAACCCTGGTAATAAATGAGATGGGAATAAAAAAGGTTTATGAAATTAAGAATAATGAATATTTCAGACCCGGAAAAATTTCTAAAGACTTTCACGGAAGAGATATCTTTTCTCCTGTGGCTGCTCATATAGCTTCGGGGCATTCAGTTTCCGAAGTGGGTCCGGAGCTTAATCCGAAAGATCTAGTAATGTTACCCATTAAGAAATCCAAAGTTGAAAACAAGACAGCAATCGGTTATGTGGTTTACATTAATCAATATGGGAATATAATTGTGAATATTACTCAAGATGACTTTGATGCACTGGGTATCAAACTTGGAGATGATGTCAATGTAAAAATAGGTGACAAGACTCAGAAGATTAAAGTCGGAACAACTTATGGAGATGTCCCCGAGGGAGATTGGGTATGCTTTATTGCCTGTAACGATGTTCTTGAAATTGCCATAAACTGGGGAAATGCCAATGAATTCTTCCAGACCGAACTGAATAGTATTGTAGAACTTAAAAAGTAAAATAACAAATAGAAATTAGTTTTTAATGATGGGCAGGAATAATAATTATTCTCGAGTAATTATTTTCCTGCCCATTTCTGTCATTGTTAAACCCATTATTCATTACGGGCAGATACAGGGTCTGCCCCTACATATTGTATCTTATGGTTTTATTCACGCGATACTCGATACTATCTTAATCTTCTGGCTCCTTTATTCTATTTTCTTAACTAGTTAACCGGGCAACCAACTAACCAACTAACTCTTTCCCCTTATTACTCATCACTCATTACTTATTACTGTATTTCAATACGATATACGATATACGCAATACTATATTTTCTATCTTTTCCTTTTTCTTTTCCTTCTCTTTCTTAACTCGATACTCGATACTATATACTCGATGCTTTCTTTATAAAGCTTGACAAAAAGAGTGGTTAAAACCTATAATATTGGTAACACAATAGAATAAAAGAAAAAAATAAAAGAGAAAAGTAGGTAAACGGCCAACTTTAGAGAGCTGATGGTTGGTGAAAATCAGTATTGGCTTTATCGAATTCCACCCTTTTAATATTTCCGGTGAAATCAAAATATCCGGAAACGCATCTTAAGATGTGTTAAATAATCAGCCAATGAAGGATAGGATATTTTCCTATTAAATCAGGGTGGCACCACGTGAGCAAGCTCTCGTCCCTAGTATTAGATATTACTAAGCGATGAGAGTTTTTTTATTTAATTGTCATTGCGAGCAAAGCGAAGCAATCTCATATGACAGCGTAAAATTTAAAATTTAAAAAGGCGACAAACACTTATGAAAGAATTTGAAATCCTCGAACATACCGCCGATACCGGAATAGCGGCCTATGGTAAAACCAAAAGAGAAGTTTTTATTAATGCTGCCAAAGGAATGTTTGAAATTATTTCCGGGGAGACCAAAGATCTTAAAGAAAATTTTTATGATAAAATAGAGCTGGAAGCTGACAATCCGGAAGGCTTACTCTTCACCTGGCTTAATGAACTTTTATATATCAGTGAAACAAAATTAGTAATTTTAAGTAAATTTGAAATAAAAGATTTATCTAATAATAAAATTGCTGCAGAAGTTAGAGGAATGAAAATTAACCGGCTTGGTTGCAAAATAAAAAAAGAGATAAAAGCCGTAACTTATCACCGGTTAGAAATTAAAAAAAATGAGGAAAGCGGCCTCTGGAAAGCCCAGGTAATATTTGATATTTGATTGTTCGGTCTATATTGTCATTCCCGCGGAAGCGGGAATCTATTAAAGCGGGATCCCGTTACCTATAATTTATAATATCAATCTGTGTAATCATCTTAAATCTGTAGTAATCTGTATCTTAAATCAGAGTAATCTATGTTTTTAATCGGCGTAATCTGTGCACGTAATCTGTGTAATCATCTTTAATCTGAGTAATCATACGCATGCGAGGAGGGGATTAAAATGAAACAATCATGGGAAGGACCTTTAAATAAAATAGATGAACATCGCTGGGAGATTCCCAAAACCTATAAATTCGGTATGCGGGTCCCTGGTTTGATTTATGCCTCTTCGAATTTATTGGAGAAAATCCGTCAGGACCAGGCTTTAGAACAGGTAGCCAATGTGGCTTTCTTGCCTGGTATTGTAGGTCATTCGATAGCTATGCCTGATATCCACTGGGGGTATGGTTTCTGCATAGGCGGAGTAGCTGCCACCACCATAGATAACGGAGTTATCTCCCCCGGAGGAGTGGGCTTTGATTTAAATTGTGGAATTAGATTAATAAGGACTAATTTAACCTTAAAAGAAGTAAAGCCGAAAATTGAATTATTAGTAAATGAATTATTCAGGGCGATTCCCTCCGGTGTAGGCTCAAAAGGAAAAATAAAAATAAGTTATAATGAAATAAAAAATGTTTTGAGAAGAGGTTCTAAATGGGCAGTGGAGAGAGGTTTCGGCTGGGAAGAAGACATCTTATTTACCGAAGAAGAAGGGTGTATGAAAGATGCGAATCCTGATCTGATTAGCAAACACGCCCTGGAAAGGGGAAAACCTCAATTAGGCACCCTCGGCTCAGGAAATCATTTTTTAGAGATTCAGGTAATCGATAAAGTTTATGACCCCGAAGTTGCCCGGGAACTGGGGTTGGAAGAAGGCCAGATTACCGTAATGGTTCATTGTGGTTCCCGGGGATTGGGACATCAGATATGCACCGATTACTTGGTAACCATGCAGAAAGCGGTAAGCAGATATGGGATTCAACTTCCCGACCGGCAATTAGCCTGTGCTCCTCTGTCTTCACCGGAAGGAAAAAATTATTATGCCGCTATGGCCTGTGCGGCAAATTACGCCTGGGCAAATCGCCAGTGCATAATGCACTGGACTCGTGAAGTTTTTGCCAGGGTTTTTGGAAGCACTCCGGAAGAATTAAGAATGAGATTAATCTATGATGTAGCCCATAATATCGCCAAGATAGAAGAACATAGTTTGGAAGGGAAGAAAGTAAAATTATGCGTCCATAGAAAAGGAGCTACCCGGGCTTTCCCTCCCTTTCATCCCGGTATTCCGGAAAAATATAAGAAAACAGGCCAACCGGTTTTAATCCCCGGAGATATGGGAAGATGTTCATACTGTCTGGTGGGTACCGAGAAGGCTATGGAAGAGACATTTGGTTCAACCTGTCACGGGGCAGGGAGAGCAATGAGTAGAATGAAAGCCAAAAAAGAAGCCCGAGGAAGAGATATTCAACAAGAATTAAGAGAAAAAGGGATAATTGTAAAAGCAGAAAGCCGGGGGACTCTGGTTGAAGAGATGTCCGAGGCCTACAAAGATGTAAGCGAAGTAGTGGAAGTAATGCATCAGACCGGCATATCCAGAAAAGTGGTGCGGATGCGACCATTGGGAGTAATTAAGGGATAAATTAGTCGTTAGTGAATAGTCGTTAGTAGGACAGGCATCTCGCCTGTCACTATACGCTACCCGCTATACGCAATAAATAATATGATTATTAAAAAATATATTTAAATTGAAAAAATGTAGAGAAAAGAGGACAAAAAATGTTAGATATAAAACTTATACGTTCAAATCCGGAGAAAGTAAAAGAAGCACTAAAAAAAAGAAAAGAGAAGATTAATCTTGATGAAATATTAGAACTTGATGAAAAAAGAAGGAAATTATTATTAGAAGCAGATGTCCTAAAAGAGAAAAGAAACACAGTGAGTGAGGAAATCGGAAAATTAAAAAGAGAAAAGAAAGATGCCCGGGAAAAGATTCTGGCTATGAAAGAAGTTTCAACCAAAATTAAAGAATTAGATGGTCGGATTAAAGAGGTTGAAGAAGAGATAAATAAAACTTTATTAGAAATTCCCAATATTCCCCACGAAAGCGTGCCGGTGGGAGAGGACGAAAAGGATAATGCAGAGATAAGGAAATGGGGAGAGCCCCGCAAATTCGATTTCACTCCCCTACCTCATTGGGATATCGGCGAAGCCCTGGATATACTCGATTTTGAAAAGGGGGCAAAAGTAGCCTCAGCCCGCTTTACCGTATTAAAAGGGATGGGGGCTAAACTGGAAAGAGCTCTAATTAATTTTATGCTCGACCTTCATACCGATGAACACGGATACAAAGAAATATTCCCTCCTTTTTTGGTAAATTCTGAAACCATGACCGGTACCGGTCAGTTACCCAAATTTGAAAGTGATTTATTTAAATGCGAAAATGGTCTTTATCTGGTGCCTACTGCTGAAGTACCTTTAACCAATCTTCATCGGCAGGAGATTTTAAATGAAGATGATTTACCTCTTTATTATGCTGCTTATACCGCTTGTTTTCGCAAAGAAGCCGGCTCTTACGGAAAAGATGTGCGAGGTCTAATCAGACAGCACCAATTTAATAAAGTAGAATTGGTAAAAATTTGCAGAGCGGAAGACTCTTATAATGAGTTAGAGTCCTTAACCGTAAATGCCGAGGAAGTTTTAAAAAGATTAAAAATACCCTATCGGGTAATTGTTCTTTGCACCGGGGATATGGGATTTTCAGCAGCCAAGACCTATGATTTAGAAGTATGGCTGCCGGCTCAGAAGAAATACAGAGAGATATCCTCCTGCAGTAACTGTGAAGATTTTCAAGCCAGAAGAGCAATGATAAGATATCGTTCAAAAGAAAAAGAGAAAGTGAATTTTGTCCACACCTTAAATGGTTCCGGCTTAGCAATTGGTAGAACTATGGTTGCCATATTAGAAAATTTTCAGCAGAAGGACGGAAGCGTAATTATCCCCGATGTCCTCCGCCCATATATGGGAGGGGTTGAAAAGATAACCCGATGGTAAATTAGTCGTTAGTGAATAGTGAATAGTCGTTAGTAGGGGTAGATCTTGTGTCTGCCCGCAGGACTTTATTCCCCCACTCACTGAGGGGGACAGATTTATCTTGACTAATATGTTAAATAGATGATATTCTATATTGGCAATAATGGAGGGGTGGCAGAGCGGCCGAATGCACCGGTCTTGAAAACCGGCGATACGAAAGTATCCGTGGGTTCAAATCCCACCCCCTCCGCCAAATTTTATAATCATTGTGGCAGCACGACACGCTGTACTGTAAAAACATTACTGTAAAAAAAATTTATAAAAAAGTTGACATTAATTTATAATGTGATATAATTTCTTTTGTTTAAAAGCTATTAAGCAACAAAACAGATAGCTTTTTCATTTTAATACCTCCTAAACTCGCCTTGCATAAAGTAAGGCGAGTTTTTTATTATATACTTATCCTTTTATTTACAACACTTTTAACACTTTTTTCTAATGGTGTAATTTACCCCTTCAGGAATACCCTTTAAACGCACGTAGAGTGCCTTTAAACGCGTCTCAATTTTAGGAAAATTGGTAATTACGACCCCTATTTTTGCCTATTTTTGTTTCCTTCAAATCAGGAAACTCTTATAAATAGCCATTTTCAGTTTTTAAAAGAGTGATATTTTAGTCAAAAAAGTGTGATTTTTGAGGGGTAAAGTACCTATTTTTTTAAATTATGCGAATAAAGGTACTTAGAGTGATTTTCTTCCTGAAACCCTTATTTTACAAGGCTTTCAGGAAAGCCTTTTTCTACAGTAAAGGAGAAAAAAAGAGGAATAGGGAAGCTGATTTTTATCTAAATAAGGTAGATAAATATATATAGAATTAGAGCATTATCAGTTTTTATGGAGAAAAAGGTTAAGGCCTTAAAACGTAGAAGACATAAAGGTTTCTGCGTTTTTTTATTATATGGGATGGTGGTAATGTTTCTAAAATATAGAGAAAATAAGGCAAAAAAGGGTTAAAAGTGGCATTTTTAGGAGGCTGAAAGCCTTGTAAAATAAGGGTCTTAGCGAAATACGCTCATAACGGCGTTTCTTGAGGTGACCTAAGGTGATTGGCTATGTTTTTTAAAATAAGCCCTTTTAAGAGCTTATTTTAGATGTGGGCGGAAAGCCTTATTTTACAAGGGTTTGAGTGGAGTTTTTCTCAAAAAGAAGGATTTTTAGATCTTTTGCCGAATTTAAAAGTATAAAGGGGAAATTTTAAAAATATTTACAGGACAGTAAAAGATAATGAGTGAAATTCTTTTAGAAAAACTGAAAACCGAAATGAAGATTAAACCTGAGAAGGCAGCCCTTTCTTTGGAGAATTTCATTAGAGAGTATACCGAAAAATTAGAAAGAGAGGGAGTAATATTAGGATTAAGCGGGGGTATTGATTCGGCAGTTATTGCGGCTTTGTGTGTGCGGGCACTTGGGCCCGAGAAAACCCTGGCTTTAATTATGCCCGAGAAAGATTCAAAAAAAGAACACACCCAAGATGCTATAAACTTTGCGCGGGAACTGGGGATTGAAGCAAAATTAGTTGATATTACTCCTTATCTTGAAGAACTTGGCATATATAAACTGTTTCCTTTAGATAAAATTCTTTCTTTAGGGAAATTAAAAGGAGCCTTAATTAGAAAAGCATATCATTTCTATGAGAGAAAGACCGGGAAGCTTCCTTTTCTGGAGAGCCTTTCAGGTTTTAAGGATAAAGAATTTAACTCCTATCTGGCTAAAGGCAATGCCTATTATCGGGCAAAACACAGATTAAGAATGATGCTGCTCTATCTTTATGCAGAATTAGAGAATAGGTTGGTAGTGGGAGCAGCCAATAAGAGTGAATACAAGATTGGATATTTTGTAAAACATGGGTGTGATGATGCCACTGATATTATGCCCCTTCTGAATTTATACAAGACTCAGGTAAGAGAGCTTGCCCGCTATCTGAATATCCCTGTAAAAATTATCGAGAAACCTCCCTCACCGGATGTTATACCAGGTCTTGCTGATGATGAAGAGGTAATGAGGATTTCTTACGAAAGGATGGATTTAATTTTGTTAGCTCTGGAAAAGAATTGGAAAATTTCAGATATAGTTAAAGCCCTGGAAATAGAGAGGGATGAAGTTATTTATATAAAAAACATGATGCAGAAATCAGAACATATGCGGAAGATTTTTATACCTAAAGATTATTAATAGTTTTAAAATGCCAATAAAAGTTTTGTATTAAATAATTTTAATTTGTTTGGAGGATAAAAAATGGATAATTGGAAATCAATATTAAATGCTGACCCGATACCATGGTTATTGGAAGACAATAATCCTTCAGTAAAATATTTTACTTTAATTGATATCTTAGGAAAAGCTGCGAATGATTCTGAAGTGAAAAAAGTTAAGGAGGAGATTATGAAGAAAGGAGTAGTACCTAAGATCTTAGCTAAACAAAAAGAGGGAGGATATTGGGAAGATTCACAAAAATTTTATACTGCCAAATATAAAGGGACGGTTTGGCAAATTATTATCCTTGCTGAGCTTGGCGCAGAGGAAAAAGATGAGCGCATTAGGAAGGCTTGCGAATTTATCCTTGAAAACTCACAAGATCGTGAAAGTAGTGGTTTTTCTATGTGGGTTAGTGCCAGGACGGGAGGAGGTAGATCTACCGGTGTTATACCTTGCTTAACCGGGAATTTAGTCTACAGTTTGATTAAACTTGGTTATCTCGAAGATGGTAGGGTGCAAAATAGTATAAATTGGATTACCACTTATCAAAGATTTGATGATGGAATAAAAAATACACCTAAAGATTGGCCTTATGAAAGATTGGTTGTATGTTGGGGTAAACATTCCTGTCATATGGGGGTAGTAAAGGCTTTAAAGGCATTAGCAGAGATTCCTCCTAATCAAAGAAATAAGGAAGTTAAAAACACTATTGAGGAAGGAGTAGAATATTTACTTAAGCACCATATTTATAAAAGAAGTCATGATTTGAGTCGGGTATCTAAACCTGGATGGTTGCGTTTTGCTTTTCCTTTAATGTATCAGACCGATGTCTTAGAGATCTTAGGGATATTAACCCGATTAGGTTACCATGATGAAAGAATGCAAGGAGCCACAGATCTGTTAATTTCCAAACAGGATGATCAGGGTAAATGGAAATTAGAAAGCACTTTTAACGGGCGTTTCCAAACAAATATTGAACAGAAGGGCAAGCCAAGCAAATGGATAACTTTGAATGCCCTTAAAGTATTGAAAAATTTCTTAAATGTTACGCAATTGAAAAACAGGCATTTAAAATGTTAAGCTTTTGAAGATTTTGTATAATTCTATTATATTTGTTAAAATTTAATCAGCTTACATTCTGAAATAATTTTATCTTTGTTTTTTATAATATACCAAAGAGTGTACTATTAAAAAAATAGTTATTATAGAAAAAAGTTAGATTAATTCCAATGGTCGTTGGAGCTGTGAGCTAACCCACTTTAAGGTGACTGAGGTTGGGTGGAATAAGGTAATGCATACTTGAAAGAAAGGAGGAGATAAAATGGTAGAAAAAGATTTAAAAGACTTAAGATTTGCCAAAGCCGCTGATGTCATGACTAAAGATGTAATATGTATTGACGGCAAGGAGACGGTGGCTGATGCCATCAAGTTAATGAGGGAAAAAGAGGTTTCTTGCTTGATCGTGAATAGAAGAGGACCTGAGGACGCCTGGGGGATTATGACCCGCAAAGATGTGGTAAACAAAGTCGCTGATCCAGGGAAGGATCCCCGTGAAGTCAAAGTCTTTGAGATTATGTCCAAACCGCTTATCACTGTCTCTCCTGGTCTTGCCCTGAAGTATTGTGCCCGATTATTTAATCATACCGGTATCAGGAGGGCACCTGTTTTTGATGGTAAAGAGATTGTCGGAATTTTGAGTAATACTGACATCTTCAAGGCTATCAAAGTGTAACTGCTGATTTGTTGTTTTAGGTAGTAAGAGACCTCTTACACGATGAATAGAGCAAAACGACCCAGCCCAGTCACCCCAACTAATTGGCTTCGATGATAGACACATGATTATGATATTTAATTGAGAGAAAAAAAGAGGAAAGAATGAAAGATTTTCAAAGTCTAAGTGAGTTGATTGATAGACTTAAAAAAAGTCCCAGAGTAATTGGAATAGTACGTTACGGGAGTCGAACTCCTGAGGATATGTCTTTGGGTGGCGATTTTGACCTTTTCGTTCTTTTAGAAGACAATTCATTGGAAATAGAGAGCCTCCATTTTTATATAGATTATATTCCTGTTGATATAAATCTAAGAACAATTGAAGACTTGAATCTTAGTAAACCTATATCGTTTATTGATCTTGCTTTGATAGACGGGGATATATTATATGATAAGACCGGTATATTAGAAAGAAAGATATCACCACTCAAGCAAAGATGGAAAGTGCAACCTAATCAATTAACAGAAAACGAAAAATCCTGGGAACGTTTTTCTCAAAAACATGCCCTGGATAAAGTAAAAGGTCGATTAAATGAAGAACCTCTCTTCTGTGAATTTTTATTGAATACGAATATTCATTGGCTTATTCAAAATTACTTCCGGGTAAGAAGTATCCCTTACCCGGGAGAGAAAGATGCCCTGGAATGGATAAATACAAAGGAAACTAAAATTCATAATAAGATCGAGGATTTCTACAGAACAAAAGATTTAAAAAGGAAATTAGAAATTAGTGAGGAGTTGACCGAATTAGTCCTGGCGCCAATGGGAGGTCCCTGGAGAAAAGGTGAATTGCTTACTTTAAGCCGAAATAAACAGGGAAATGATATTCAATTGAAAGGTAAAAAATTATTTAATGAGATATTTGGCAATTCCAATGAGAAAAATTAATTAGAATAATTTGAATTTAAAAAATTATTTTTTTTCAACTACAATAGTACATTTGGTAAGTAAAGCAGCTATAGCGCCCACTGCAGCCAATATCGGAGCAATAAGAGCTCCCACGGCACCTATGGTTAAAGGAAATTCAGCGACTGATTCACCGTCTTCATTTTTAATAATTATTCTTCGGGCATTTCCCTCTTTTATAATTTCTTTAATCTTCTCAGTAATATCTTCTCCGGAGACTTTAAATTCCTCTTTTTTATTAGTCATAGTCTCTCCTTTAATTATTTTTTTTGTTTTATTATAACATGATTACAAACCAAAAAGTAAAAAAAGTATCGAGTATATAGTATATAGTATCGAGTTAAGAGAGAAAAAGATACAAAAAAGTAGTATTCTTTTTTTCTAACTACCCCACTAAAGTTTACACTAACACGAAATAGTAATACAAGAGGTACGATGCATCGTACCCGCAGGAACCAGAAGAATAAAAGAGGATAAGATAGATTCTCATTTTCATGGGAATGACAGAGAGTGGAGGAATAACCCATCCAAAATTATAAATTATAAAATTAAAATTTACTTAAGAATTATTTTTTAAAAAGAAGGAATTATATCATCCGTGTCGAATAATAATACTATTAATAGTAAATTGATTTTTAAAGGAGGATTAACATGAAAATTTATATTAGTGCTGATATGGAAGGATTAACCGGTGTTACCCATTGGGATGAAACTGGAAAATCAAAACCTGACTACCAGAAGTTTGCCAAACAAATGACCGACGAAGTCAAAGCAGCTTGTGAAGGGGCAATAAAGGCAGGAGCAAAGGAAATTTGGATTAAAGATGCCCACGATACCGGAAGGAATATTATGGCAGCTGAATTACCACAGAGTATTAGATTGGTTCGGGGGTGGAGTGAACATCCCTATTTAATGGTCCAGGAATTGGACGAATCATTTGATGCATTATTGATGATCGGTTATCATTCTTTTGGCAGTTCAAGTTCTAATCCTCTATCCCATACTATAGCTCCCTCTACTTTAAATTATATTAAATTAAACGGAGAATATGCCAGTGAATTTTTAATTTTTAGTTATGCTGCTGCTACTATGGGAGTGCCTGTGGTTTTTATAAGCGGAGATGAGGGAATTTGCAAAGAAGCGAAAAAGATAAATAAAAACATTAAAACCGTGGCCGTAAATAAAGGCGTGGGTAATTCCGTAATCAGCATTCATCCGAAACTTGCGGTAGAAAAAATAAGAGAAGGAATTGAGTCAATACTAAAAGGAGATATCGATAAATGCAAAATTGAATTGCCGGAACACTTTAAAGTAAAATTATCATATAAAAAACATATAAGGGCATTTAAAGCATCTTTTTATCCGGGAATGAAACAGATTTCTTCTACCGGTTTAGTATTTGAGACAGATAATTATTTTGAAGTTTTACGGATGTTATTATTTGCGATATAAGGTTTAAGTGATAAAATAAAAAAAATATACTAACCAAGAAAAGCGGATTAATTAAATTTTAAAATTTACGGAGAGGTGAAGCGATATTGAAAGAATTCGAATATCTTAAACCAGATTCTATCAAAGAAACCATTTCAATTCTTTCCCAGTTCGGAGGGAAAGCACAAATCCTAAACGGAGGAACAGATTTAATTGTAGAGATGCGGGATAAGATTGCCCAACCGGAATATTTAGTTGATATCAAAGCCATCCCCCAACTTAGCAGAATAACTTATAATAAACAGGACGGATTAAATATCGGGGCAACGGTTACTCTTAATGAAATTTCAAATTCAAACGCAGTCCAAATTAATTATCCTATTTTAGCTGAAGCCTGTAAGACAGTAGGTTCATATCAGGTGCGTAATCGGGCAACTCTGGCGGGAAATACCTGTAACGCATCATCCGCTGCAGATACGCCACCGCCACTTCTGCTTTTAGAGGCTAAGGTGAATACTATTGGCCCGACAGGGG
>DAOUWX010000182.1 GCA_030666935.1 Atribacterota bacterium
AATAAATATGGAAATTATTATGATAATGTAAACATGGAGCCCTGGATGACTTATTGGAATAGGTTTGGGAGTAAGTCCAAAGCCTTTGATAAGATAATCGGCTGTGGTCCCCGGCTTAAACATACTCCCTTTGTCTTTGGCGGGGCTATGGTAATTCATAAAAATCTATATCAGATAGTGCCTTTTGACCCCCAGGTATGTAGAGGGGAAGATATCGATTATTTAATCAATGCCAAAATGTTTGGTTTTGATTTCTTCTTGGATAATAAATTGAGCATAAAACATCTGCCTCCCAAAAAGACCCATCCCATCTGGAAGAGGACCAGAGAGGATATTTATAGATTTATTTACGAAAAATCTAAAATTGATTCCCAATATGAAGTAAGCAATATGCGGACAGTAACAGCAAAAGATTTTTCCCCCTATCCCGGAGAATTTTTAACTGATGAGCTCGAGAACAAAATTTTTAAGACCAACCTGTTGCTTGCCCTGGAGTATCTGGCAAATAATGAAGTAGAAGCCTGCAAGGAATCTATAAAAAATATATATTTAAGTATTCATGAGGCCATACCTGAAAAAGATCCTTTTACCGCTTACAGAAAGATACAGAAGTATTGGGAGAAATTAATAGACTTTACCCTGGAGAATAAAAAAGAGATAAGAAGAATAATGGAAGAAAAAAATTTATTTAAAGTCGAGGTAACTGTCGATAAAAAACATTATGAAAAAATTGGCCTGAAAGAGAAAAAAGAAACATTAAAGAGGATGACAGAGTTTAAAGATTTTAGCGAAGATGAATTAGAAAAAATTGCTCAAATATCTGCGGTTAAAGCCTATAAAGAAGATGAATTTATCTTTAAAGAAGGTGATGAGAATTCCTCTTTTTATATAATGATCAGAGGGTGTCTGCGTATTATCAAATACAATGAAAGAAACGAAGAGATTATTTTAGCCGATATATGCAGCGGAGGATTCCTGGGGGAGACAGCTATTGTTAATGAAAGACACCGGGTAAATGCCGTGGCCAGTGAATTTGTAGAACTGCTCTTTTTGGAGCAGGAAAATCTTGAACTTTTGATTAAAGAAGACCCCAATCTAGGGAATAAAGTATTATTAGTATTTTTAGAAAAATTATCTAAAAAATTGGATAAAACTAATCGTTTATTCCAGGCGGATTATATATTGGGCAGCTCCTCCCTTTCCGATATGGATTAATTATTGTTTTTCTCACTATGCCATTCCCACGAAAGTGGGAACCTATATCAAAATGTCATTGCGAGCTCCCGCAGGGAGCGCGGCAATCTCTATTTCCTTTTCCCCTCTCCCTTGAGGGGAGAGGGTTAGGGTGAGGGTGAACCATCCCCTCCCTTCTGTCATTCCCATGAAAATGGGAATCCAGTCTTTTTCCTCCCATCTAATATCTTGCAACTTTTTCCCCAAAAAAGAAGGATTTACCAAAACTTTGTCGAATATATATTATGTGCTCTTATACAACTAAGATTATAGCTTATTTCAGGTTTCATCAATAAAATACTTGCTTGTTGCAGAATAAAGCTAAAACCTGCAATAATAAATTAGTTATTGCAGGATATTTCAATAAATGAAAAAGGAACTTTAATTTTTTATAAAAGTGGGCTACGTCTCTATAAAAACAAATGATATAAGAATAAAAAGGAAATAAAAAATGTTTAAACCAAAATTCAAATATACCAATAAAATAGTTAAATTACTTACCAGAATCTCTGTCGCCAGAGAAACAATTCTCAATTCACCTTTAATCCCAAAATGGAATGTCACTTTAAGACAGGAAGCGATAATCCATAGTGCCCATTCATCTACCAGCATTGAAGGAAATAGATTATCCCTGGAACAAGTAAGCGAATTAGCCCGGGGAAGAGAAATAACGGCTACTCGAAGAGATAAGCAGGAAGTTTTAAATTATTTAGATGTACTAAAAAATATTAAAAACCTGATAAAAAATAGTTCTATAACCGAAAGGGATATTTTAAATATCCATCGTATGGTAACTAAAAATACTTTGAATAATCTTGCTGACTCCGGAGTCTATCGCAACCGTTATGTGGTAGTGGGAAACAGATTTACCGGAGAGATATTTTTTAGACCTCCCCAAAATCAGGAAGTACCAGGATTAGTAAAAGATATGCTTGAATGGATAAACTCAGAAGAATCGAAAGAACTTGATCCGGTCATTGAAGCAGGAGTCATCCATTACGAATTTGTCAGAATCCATCCTTTTGTTGATGGTAATGGCAGAACAGCAAGAGTCCTGGCTGCTTTAATTCTCTATTTACGCGGCTTTGATACCAATCAATTCTTTTGTCTTGATGATTACTATGATTCTGATAGACCAGCATACTATAAAGCATTACAAAGCGTTAAACCAGATACTTTAGATTTGACCAATTGGTTGGAATATTTTACCGAAGGAGTAAATATAAGTATTGATGCAGTAAAAGAAAGAATAGTAAGACTCAGCAGTAAAAGACTGAGGAAAGCAAAAGGCAAACAGATCGCCCTAACCGAAAGACAGATGAGGATTATAGAATTTATAAATCAAAACGGCAAAATAACCAATCGAGATGTAAGAGAAATGTTCAAGCTCTCCAACCGAGCTGCCTTAGATGAAATAAATAAACTTCTCGAATTACAGGTATTGAAGTCTCAAGGCAAGGGTAGAGTTCTTCATTATATAATGTTATAATATTCATGATTATATTCACGATAGGGCTCACGATTCTTATATTATAATATTGTAAAGATAATTAATTATGCAGATAGTAGAGAAGTAAGAAAACGAATTTTGTATATAAAATGAGATGTGTCCCTAATTAAAAATTAAATTATTCGAAAGGGAATAATTGATATGCCAAAAGAAGCGAAAGCGCGTATACGAATAAATAAACTTCTCGAAGAAGCAGGATGGAGATTTTTTGATACCCTTGAAGGAAAAGCAAATATATGCCTTGAAACTAATGTAAAAATTACTGAACAAAAATTAAACGAACTTGGAGAAGATTTTGAAAAGATTAAAAGTGGCTATATTGATTTTTTACTATTAGACGAACAAGGTTTTCCAATGGTCGTTTTAGAAGCAAAAAAGGAAGGCAAAGACCCGTTAGACGGGAAAGAGCAGGCCCGTAAATATGCCAGGGCTCTTAATGTTCGATTTATAATCCTGTCAAATGGTAACCTCCATTATTTTTGGGATATTGAATTAGGCAATCCACACATTATTACAACCTTCCCTACAAGTACTTCCATAAAATACAAAAAATCTTTCAAACCAAATCCAAACAATTTAGTTAATGAACGTATTGAAGTAGATTATATTGTTATTTCTCAGAAACCTGATTATAAAAGTGACCCCAGTTGGATATACGAACAAACGAGAAGTGCTTTTATTGAGGAAAATAAACTTAAATTTTTACGAGATTATCAAATAAGAGCCATAACATCTTTACAAGATGCAGTAAAAGATGGTAAAAATAGGTTTTTATTTGAAATGGCAACCGGTACCGGAAAAACCTTAATAGCCGCAGGTGTAATCAAACTTTTCCTAAGAACAGGCAATGCCAAAAGAGTTCTCTTCCTTGTGGATAGATTAGAATTAGAAGACCAGGCACAAAAAAACTTTGTGAGATATTTAAAGAATGATTATAAGAGTGTAATTTATAAAGAAAACAGAGATGACTGGACAAAAGCAGAAATCGTAGTTACCACAGTACAATCTCTCCTTTTTAATAATAAATATAAAGATTTATTTTCTCCCACAGATTTTGATCTGGTAATATCAGATGAAGCGCATAGATCCATAAATGGTAATAGTCGTGCGGTATTTGAATATTTTACCGGATATAAATTAGGGCTTACTGCAACACCCAAAGATTATTTGAAAAAAATTGATAAAGAAAAATTAGCGGAAAAGGATCCTCGCAAATTAGAAAGACGCCAGCTGCTGGATACCTATGAAACGTTTGGATGCAAATCGACTAACCCAACATATAGATATACCCTATTAGATGGCGTAAGAGATGGTTATCTGGTAAATCCTATTGTATTAGATGCGAGAACAGATATCACTACAGAGCTTTTATCAGAAAAAGGTTATTCTATTCTTGTAGAAAATGAAGAAGGAGAAGAAGAGGAAAAGACCTACTTCCAAAGGGATTTCGAGAGAAAATTTTACTCGGAGAAAACAAATATTACATTATGTAAAACCTTCTTTGAAAATGCATTAAAAGATCCTTTAACCGGAGAGATTGGTAAGAGTATTGTTTTTTGTGTCAGTCAGAAGCATGCCTCTAAAGTAATGCAAATTTTAAATAAATTTGCCCATAAATTATATCCGGGCAAATATAACTCTGATTTTGCTGTCCAGATTACCTCCAATGTTGCTGATGCTCAGCAAATGACTATCAATTTTGCCAATAATAATCTTAACGGTCATACATATTTTAAAGAAGGTTATAAATCCAGTAAAAC
>DAOUWX010000390.1 GCA_030666935.1 Atribacterota bacterium
ACCTATGGGTATATCAACCGGTGCCGCTGATATATTTGCCAATACCGGAGGTGTTATGGAAGCAGCCTTAAGAACGGCCCACGAGATTGTAACGGGAAGGGATATTCCTTTTAATAAATTACATATTACCCCTATTCAGGGACTTAAGGGAGTTAAAGAGGCATCACTAACAATAGAAGGTACAAAAGAAGAATGGAAATTCTTGGAAGGTGTTACTGTAAATGTTGCAGTTGCCCATGGCCTGGGGAATGCTAAAAAGATATTAGAAGAGGTTAAAACCGGTAAAAAACAGTATCATTTTATCGAAATTATGACTTGCCCCGGGGGTTGTATCGGTGGCGGTGGACAACCGAGAATGACTACTGATGAAGTAAGAAAAGCCAGGATTCAGGCCATATATAAAGAGGATGAAGGTAGAGAATATCGGAAGTCTCATGACAATCCAGCATTAAAGGTTCTCTATGAGGAATTTCTTGGAAAGCCTCTGGGAGAGAGATCTCATCATCTACTTCATACTAAATATTTTAATAAAAAAGATGAAAATGCTTAAGTTATTTGTTAGAATAGAAAAATAAAGAAAATGAAATAAATAAAAAACAGTGATCTTTTAAAATAAAATAAATAATAAAAGAAAAATTAATCATTGATTACCTGCGAGAGAGGAAGAACTCTTCTAACCTTAAGGGGAAATCGTAAATTTCCGAGATAATTAAAGGGGTTTGATTTATTAACTTAAGGTTATACAATCAGATCTCTTTTTATTTATTTTTTAAAGATCAGAAAGGGGAGGAGGAAAATGTCTAAACGGATCGGAACAGTTACTATTGTTATAACTGATAGGATCAATCAATCTGCCAGAATTAACGAAATTTTAAGTAACCATGCAGATCTCATTATCGGACGAATGGGTTTACCTTATTCTCTCAAAAAGATTAGCATCATCTGTCTAATCGTAAATGGTTCAACTGACCAATTGGGGTCTTTAACCGGTCAGTTGGGCTCTATTGAGGGAGTTCAGGTTAAGTCAGTTATGGCAAAAGTATAGTTATGTGCTGATTGTTAGGTTTTTAAATTAAATGATAAAAAATATAAATTGACAAAGAAAGAGATAATTATTAAAAGAAATTATTGAAAAGGGGAATAATTTAAATGGAAAATTATAAAATCAAATTTATTACTCGGACTGGAATATTGTTAGCGGTAGCTTTAGTTGTACAGATGGGAGGCCTACCTCAAACTGTAACCGGCCCACTAATTAACACAGTACTTTATCTTTCAGCCTTATTGGTAGGAAGTTGGAGTGGAATCATTATCGGCATTTGCACACCGGTTATTGCTTTTATGAGGGGTATTTTGCCTGCACCTTTAGGTCCAATGATTCCTTTTATTGCTTTAGGCAATGGTGTTTTAGTGGTTGTTTTTAGTCTATTAAAAGGAAAAAATAAAATATTGGGAATTATTATTGCTTCTCTGGTAAAGTATCTAATTTTGTTTACAGCAGTAAGTTATATAGTAGATGTGCCTGATAAGATAGCTCAAATTATGAGTTTACCTCAATTATTTACTGCTCTATCAGGTGGAGTAATTGCTATATTGGCGTATAAAGCTTTATGGTCTATCGGTATAGATAAAAAATAATAAAATTCATCAAATTTTTGATGAAGTATAAAAAATTTGCAAATTCTGCGAAAATTAATTTTATTGAGATTTTATTGGATTATATCTCCTTATGAGATATAATTAACTCATATATAATTATATAATAATTGACCTGTACCCGATTAGCTGGACACATAGAAAGTTTGCTATAATAATAAAATGAAAGGAAGTGTTAAGCTAATGGGAAGGAAAGCATTTACACCTGAATACAAAGAAGAAATTATTAAACTGGTTACCGAACGTAAAA
>DAOUWX010000301.1 GCA_030666935.1 Atribacterota bacterium
GGTCAGGTTGAGATTGGTGACAAAATCCTGGTCTATTCTGGCGGGGCAGTTACGGTAGTCGGCGTTGCTGAGCTTGATAAAAAGGATATAAAATTCGATTAAAGCCATGTATTTTCCTCTTCTTTAAGCAAGTAAAATATATCCCCTCGTATTTTCCTCCCTCTTGAGTAAGCAAAGTAGTACACCATCATATCCTCCTCCCCCTTGAGGGGATGAGTAATTTATTCTCTATATTTTCTTAATTGGCCAACTGGTAGACCGGGTAACCAGTTAACTAACTGCACTTACTGCCCCCCAGCACCTATACGCTAAACGCTGTACGCTATACGCTAGTATGCGACGCGGCAATCTCTGCTTTTTCTTCGTTGTTTTCCCCTTCTCTTTTGTTATTCCCGCGCAGGCGGGAATCCAGAGCATTTCTACCCGAATATATGAATTAAATTAAATGGCAAACCGGGTAATCGGCTAACTGATGTAATCGGTCAATTAAATAATCTTGCACCTTGCAACTCGCATCTTGTAAAAAACATTTTCTCCCCAAAAAGAAGGACTTTTGCCAATTAATGCAGTATATAAATAACAAGAATCATGGGGGACATTCTTCTTTTATATTCCCGCACTTATGCTTGGCGAAAAGTAAAGTGTGTCCCCCTTTCACAATCTTTCTTAATTTAATTAAAAAAAATGCACTTGTAAATCCTGAACATGAAAAAATTTACCATAGGAAGTGATAATGTAATGAAAAAAAACATAACTTGTTTGTTGTTAGTTACAATTATTATTAGTATTTTTTGTTTAAGTATAACTGTAAGCTCTTCTAAAACAATCAATGTAAAAGATTACATTAAAGATAAATTTCCTTCTATATTCAGCTTCTATCTTTCTTCTCTTCAAGATCTCGACTCATATGAAAAAGAATTTATAGGCTCATTACAGAAATTACTAAAAGAAGAGCAGGAATATTATGCCAAAGAAATCTATAAAAATGGCTTTTCCCCGGAACTTCTAAAAAGTATGAAAGAAGGGAAAACATTTACCACAGAAAAATTATTTGAGCAGGAGAATAAAGGGAAAAAAGATTCCGAATATGCTTATGAAGTTTACAACCAAGCCCAAATTTTTATCGATAAGAAAGAATATAAAAAGGCATTACCTTATTTGGAGATAGCAATCAAAACAGATATATCATCATTAAAAGCCCGGGCATATTTTAATATTGGGTTTTGCTATGATAAACTTAAAACCTATTCCAAAGCAATAGAAGCTTATATACAGGTAATCCATATTTATCCTGATTATGCAATTGCCTACTGCAATTTAGGTTTTGCTTATGACCAGCTCGGTTTCCATGAAGACGCAAGAGAGGCTTACATACAGGCAATTCGTATCAATCCTGATTATGCCGAAGCCCACTACTATTTAGGTCTTGATTATATTATATTCGGTTTCCGTATATTCGCAATAGAAGCATATAAGCAGGCAATTCGTATCAATCCTGATTATGCCGAAGCCCACTACAGTTTAGGTGTTGCTTATCTTCTAATTAAAGATAGAAATTCAGCTTTAAATGAATACAAAATATTAAAAGAATTAGATATCGATTCAGCTAATAAATTATTTGATTTGATTTATTAATTGTATTACTTTCAAACAGCCACCTATTTATCTTGGTGGTGTTTACACTCCTTGTTCTTTCCTATTAAATAAAATTTGAAGAGATAAAAATTTTGAAAGAAATATCGAGTAAAAAGAGATATAAAAAATATATTCTCTCAGATTATGTAAATATTATAAAAAGAGGAACAGAATTATAAAAAGAAAATATTCATTCTTAATTACAAGTGCCAGTAAGCACAAAATACAAGATATAGCAAAATTTATTTCGCCGTTTCAAAATGATGAGCGGTTTTTGGTTGGCAACTTTGGATATTCGACCACTGAAATTGAAAATCAACTCAAAGAATATATGAATAAGCAGCCGCAATCTTTTTTCCAGGTTGCACAAGACCATTCCGGAGAAATCCGGGGTTTTTTGGGAATTATCTTTTCTGACCCCAATACCGTTCGGATGTTTGGACCTTATGCAACAGATATTGAAGATGAATGGGAAGAGATATCGGAGACGTTTTTTGAAAAAATTCTTTAAAAATACAAGCTGTGGAATGGTATTAAACTTCGCGTAGCCTTTACACCAAAAAATAAACTTCTAAAAAGATTTTATAAAGCACACGGATTTGTGCAATGCAATGCTGAACGAACACTGGTGCTTAAACGGCACGAATGGCAAAGAAAAAGGTCTGAAATAAATGCTCTCAGAAAGGGGTCAGTTGAAATTAGGCCCTACCGGGATAGCAATTTCGCAGATCTTTTAAACATACATCCCAAAGGAGCCTATTTCAGCGCCTATTATATAACGCAGAATCTAAATGACCTGCATAGTCTGGTTATGGCAGTTCTGGATGACCGGGTGGTGGGTTATGTATACTACGAAGATTTCAAGGATGATGAGTTTACAGATATATGTTTTTTAAATGTATTGCAATCTGCGCGGAATAAAAAAATTGGAACGAAACTTGCGAAAAAAGTCATAGAGGATAGTTTCAAAAAAAGTGAAATAAAAAAGATTGAAATTTCCGTTCGTGTTGATAACACTGCAGCTTTTCGCTTATTGACCTGTACCCGATTAGCTGGACACATAGAAAGTTTGCTATAATAATAAAATGAAAGGAAGTGTTAAGCTAATGGGAAGGAAAGCATTTACACCTGAATACAAAGAAGAAATTATTAAACTGGTTACCGAACGTAAAA
>DAOUWX010000431.1 GCA_030666935.1 Atribacterota bacterium
ATAACTCGTAATGATCCGCCATCGGGAGCGCGTAGCCCTTCCAGACTCTCCAGTGTGCTGGTTTTTCCCGCTCCGTTAGGTCCTAAAAGGCCAAATATTTCGCCACGCTGCACCTCAAAGCTGATGCCGTCAACGGCAATGAGATCACCGTAGATTTTACGAAAGTCTTTGACTTGAATTACAGATTCATTCATAGAATATTCCTCCTTGTTTATAGTGGTTTCGGCTACCTATCTATTTTGCGGACCTTTCGTATAAGGGCTATAGATTGCTTAACATAAATTTAATTTTACAAATAAAATTACACTCTTTTTATTTTTTCTAATTAATCATAAACATAAGCTTTTAAAAATATTATATTTAATATACTACAATATTTTTAAAAATCAATCTTTTTGGGAAAGTTTTTGCTAGATAATTTTTTAATTTAGGGACATCCCATCTTCTTTCTTGAAATCTATAAAATCACCTAAATTCACCTCATATATTTCTCTTTAAAATGAGATTTGTCCCTATCTTTAATCTACCCATGTTTATTCTGTCATCTTCTTTCTAAGGGAAATTATTAAACCATATACAGATATTGATATTAAAGGCAGATGTAATATACCATTCCACCATAAAAGACTGGGAAACATAATGAAATTGGTCAAAATATTATAAAAACCTATAATTATCCCTACCAGACTGGTCACTCTCAATGTAACTATATTAATTCTGGGGTAATACAGGATAAGTAGGGAAATATATAACGGGGTCATCATACAAAAAGTCAGACCAGCTTCGTTGGTGAGTAGGTAAAGGATATTGAAGTCTGGTCTCATCGTCTCCGGATTTATAGGATACCAAAAGGCAACAAAGGCAAGAGGAATAATCCAATACTTCTTTGTTGATTTTGTTGATGAGGTAAAATCATTTTTCAGAACCAGTGCTTCCCAGAACCAAAAAAGAGCGACCAGAAGAAACATAACCATATTTATGGTGATAATTGCTAAACCATATTTTTCGGTAAAGGCAATATTTTGTAGAAAGGCAAAAAGAAAATATACTGAAACTACATAGATATTAAAAATGCGAGTGACTCTATTCCCAAATAAGATTATACAGATAATCAATACAAGGGGAAGAATTTTAAAAATAAGATAAAAGGAAGGTAAGTTATATACTAAGGAATGGCTAAGAACCTCTCCTATGAATTTTCCAGTTTCTGCTACCTCTAATCCCTCTGAGGCATAAGGTGGAATAAATTGTATTAAAATAAAGATTAGAAAAAACCACCATTTTCGAGTTATTAACTCCAATTTTCTTTGAATATTTTCAAAATTTTTTACAGACATATATTCCTCCTTATTCCTTTCTCTTTTTTCTCTTCCTAATGTGTGTCCTTTGGAAAATATAAAGGGCTTATAAATAAAAAATTATTCCATAATTATATTTTTTAATTATAGAATAATCTGAAACATTTAAATAGTCAAATAACTTTATTTTCTGAATAAAAACTAAAATAAATTTACGGATTATTACATAAATAAAAAACCAGACCTGATTTTATTGTTTTAATAAAATATATCGTTATAACATTTTCAGGTCTGGTAT
>DAOUWX010000411.1 GCA_030666935.1 Atribacterota bacterium
AGAAAAAGTTTTGAGTTTTGAATTATGGTTTTTCGCTTTTCGCTTTAAGTTTTTAGCTGTATACGATAACTGAAAACCGATTTCCTTACCGCGATACTCGATACGCAATACGATATACGATATACTAACGACTAGTTAATATCTTAATAACTTTAAAAGTATATAATTTCTCATTAAAAAAAGCAAATTATTTTTAATAATTAGTAAATATTAACATTTCTTTTTTTAATTATATTTAAGAGCTTTTATTTTAGATAAACCAGGGTTTTCTTTGCATTCCTTTTTAAAGGCTCTTTCTCTCATTAGATTTTTATAATCTTCTTCCTGAAAAGTATATTTAAAGTTAGTATGAATATCATAAGTACCTTCCAGTAGGGCCACCACATCTTCCACAAAGACTAATTCTTCGTCAGTGGGGATAATAAATATCTTTACCGGGGAATTATCAGCAGAGATATCCAGTTCAGCGTTCCTGGTTCGAGCCAATCTGTTCTTTTTGGGATTATATTTAATCCCTAAGATATCTAATCCTTCTAATACATTACTACGAATAATATCACTCAACTCCCCTACCCCGGCAGTAAAGATCAGGGCATCTAGTCTTCCTAAGGCGGCCGTATAGGCACCAATATATTTTTTCAGCCGATAGGCTTCCATTTCGATGGCCAATTCGGCTCTTTCCTCGCCCTTTGAGGCAGCTTCAATTACATCTCTTCTATCTACATACTTTCCGGTTATCCCCAATATTCCGCTCTTCTTGTTTAGTATAGTATTCATCTCCTGGGAAGAATAACCTTCCTCTTGCATTACATAGAAGTCCAGAGCAGCATCATGATCTCCGGCTCTGGTGCCCATAATGGCCCCCTCCAAAGGGGTAAAGCCCATACTGGTATCATAAGATAGACCATTCTTAACCGCATTCACACTTACTCCATTACCGATATGGCAGCTTATTAAGTTACATTCAAAGGGGTCTTTTTAAGGAGAACGGCTGCTCTTTTGGCAATGTATAATAATGAGGTTCCGTGAAAACCATATCTTCTTATCCCATATTTTTCATACCACTGGTGGGGTACAGCATAATTATATACATAGTCAGGCATAGTCTGATGCCAGGCGGTATCCATAATTGCCATATGGGGAATATCAGGTAATAGTTCCATGGCTGCTTCGATACCCATAATATTAGGGGGATTGTGCAGAGGAGCAAGATCGGCAAGCTCTTTAAATGTTTTTATTATTTCCCGGTTAATAATAACCGATTTGGAAAATTTTTCACCCCCGTGGACTACTCTGTGTCCGATTGCAGCGATATCGGATAAATCCTTTATGGCCCCGTATTCAGGATGGACAAGACATTCAGTAATTAACTTTATGGCTTCTTTGTGAGTGGGACAATCGTGCTCTATGGTAACTTTTTCTTTATGATTGACCTCATGGACACAGAAAGAATCTCCTATGGTGACCCGCTCTACTACACCTTTGGCAATTATTTCCTGTTTTTTCCAATTATAAAGCTTATACTTTACCGAGGAACTGCCACAGTTTAAAGATAAGATGATCATGGTTTTCTCCTCTCAATATTTTACCTTTATGTAAATTTGACAAATTATTTCTGAATATTTAATATAATTTACCAATTAAATTAGTCGTTAGTGAATAGTCGTTAGTATTTAGTTTAAAATATAAGTTTTCAGTTATTATATACAGCTAAAAGCTTAAAACGAAAAGCGAAAAACCATAATTCAAAACTCAAAACTTTTTCTCTC
>DAOUWX010000100.1 GCA_030666935.1 Atribacterota bacterium
AATTGGTAAATTGGAAAATTAAGCATAACTGACTTGTCAGTTATGCAAATATTTTTGCAAAATTTCTAAATATTATGCTAATATTATTATAGACAAAGAAAAAGAGAGATGTTATAATATCACTTGCATAGCAAAAAAGGAATAAGTGGGCGGATAGCTCAGTTGGGAGAGCACTGGTTTTACAAGCCAGGGGTCACAGGTTCAAGCCCTGTTCCGCCTACCATTTTTTAATAAAACATAAAGGGGCCGTAGTGCAGCTTGGTTTAACACGCCTGCCTGTCACGCAGGAGATCGCGAGTTCAAATCTCGTCGGCCCCGCCATTTTTTTTCAACAATATGATTATGTAAGGCGATTTTAAATGCCGAGATAGCTCAGTCGGTAGAGCAGTGGACTGAAAATCCACGTGTCCCCAGTTCAATTCTGGGTCTCGGCACCAGATTTTTTGCGGAAATAGCTCAGTGGTAGAGCATCGCCTTGCCAAGGCGAGGGTCGCGGGTTCGAATCCCGTTTTCCGCTCCATCTTTATAAAAATTAAATATGGCGGCATCGCCAAGTGGTAAGGCAGAGGACTGCAAATCCTTCATCCTCGGTTCGAATCCGAGTGCCGCCTCCATTTAGTTTTTAGTTTTAAGAACGATTAGAGGTTTAAAGAAGATGGGCGGTTAATTCAGTGGTAGAATGCTTGCTCGACGCGCAAGAAGTCACTGGTTCGAATCCAGTACCGCCCACCATTTAAAATTTAATAATAAAATAAGATTGCGTAGAAAATAGTAGGTTAAGCTTTTTTAAAGAGAGTAGATATTAATAAAGGTGTAAGTGTCTGCATAAAAGTTTAATCGAATACCCTTTCTGCATTAAATTCCTAATTTGAAATTATAAAAAGATGAGTAGGATTAGGCGGGTAATATCCGATAAAATATTTTAAGCGGGTTTGAGTTAATCTTAATATATTAACTTCAACTAAAAAAGGTGGAACCGCGAGATTATTAAATTAAACTTCTCGTCCTTTTCTGATACAGGACAAGAAGTTTTTTTGTTTAATTATAAGGAGGTAGATATTATGTCAGAGATTAAAGTCATTTTATTAGATGGTTCGGAAATAAAATTGAATAAAGGCGCTACTTTATATGATGCCGCTGCCAAAATAAGTCAAAAATTAAGTAAAGAGGCAATAGCCGGTGTAGTAAATGGAGTGGAAAAGGATTTGAATTACGTCCTTGGGGATAATGACCGGATTGAGATTATAACTTTTGCTTCACCTGAAGGAAGAGAAATTTATCATCATAGCAGTTCTCATATTATGGCTCAGGCCGTAAAGGAATTATTTCCCCAGGCAAAGTTAGCTATTGGTCCCGCGATTAAAGATGGATTCTATTATGATTTTGATTTAGACCGTTCCTTTACTCCGGAGGATATAGTAATTATTGAGAAAAAGATGAAAGAGATAGTGGATAGAAACCTCCCTCTAAAAAGGATAGAGATAAGCAAAAAAGAGGCTAAAAAATTATTTAAAGAACAAAAAGAAGATTATAAAATAGAACTCCTTAAGGATATAGAAGATGATGTGATTACCCTGTATCAGCAGGGGGATTTTATTGATTTGTGTAGAGGGCCTCACATTCCTTCTACCGGGAAGTTAAAAGCTTTTAAACTTTTAAGTATTGCAGGTGCATACTGGAGGGGAAGCGAAAAAAATAAGATGCTGCAGCGTATTTACGGAACCTCATTTGATAAAAAATCCGAACTGGATAGTTATTTGAAATTAATTGAAGAAGCGAAAAAGAGAGACCATCGAAAATTAGGGAAGGATTTAGAATTATTCAGCTTTCATGATGAGGGAGTCGGGTTTCCTTTCTTTCATCCAAAAGGAATGGTATTAAGAAATATCCTTGAGGACTATTGGAAGGAGGAACATTATAAGAATGGTTATACAGAAGTTAAAACTCCAATTATCTTAAATAAATCGTTATGGGTAAAATCCGGGCATTGGGATCATTATAAGGAAAATATGTATTTTACCAAAATAGATGAGGAAGATTATGCTATTAAACCGATGAATTGTCCAGGAGGAATTTTAATTTACAAAACCACCCTTCACAGTTATAGAGATTTGCCGCTTAGAATGGGAGAATTGGGGTTAGTGCACAGACATGAATTGTCCGGAGTGCTTCATGGACTCTTCAGGGTAAGGTCTTTTACCCAGGATGATGCTCATATATTTATGACTCAGGAGCAGATTAAAGATGAGATAAGGGGAGTAATCGATTTGGCTGATAGGATATATAAGACCTTTGGTTTTTCCTATCGCGTGGAATTAAGCACTAAACCGGAAAACGCCATGGGTTCTGATGAAATATGGGAAAAGGCTACCAGCAGTCTGGAAGAAGCTTTGAAAGATAAAAAGATAGATTATATTATAAATGAAGGGGATGGGGCATTTTACGGTCCCAAAATAGATTTTCATTTAGAGGATTGCATAGGCAGAAGCTGGCAGTGCGGCACTTTCCAGTTAGATTTTATTATGCCGGAAAAATTTGATCTTTACTATATTAATAAAGAAGGCAACAAGGAAAGGCCGGTTATGCTGCACCGAACTATTCTGGGAAGCATGGAGAGATTTATCGGGATACTTATCGAAAATTATGCCGGAGCATTTCCTTTGTGGTTAGCCCCAGTTCAAGTAAGATTGTTGCCTATTGCCGACAGGCATGTTGAGTATGGCAAAAATATAATGAATGAGTTAAGTAAATATAATATAAGGGCAGAATTAGATGAGATTAATGATAAAATTGGGGCCAAGATAAGAAAAGCTGAGATGGAAAAGATCCCTTATATGTTGATATTCGGAGATAAAGAAGTAGAAGATGGTCTCGCTTCAGTAAGAAAGAGAGGAAAAGGTGATTTGGGAAAAATAAAATTAACCAAGTTTATCGATGATGTTTTAAAAGAAGTCGAAGAAAAAACCTTATCTTAAGGTTAGTTAGTAAATTTAATTCGAGTTTTATGATCGGCCAGATAGAAAGTCTGATACTTTTATTTTTCTTTCTTTATGCAATACACAATACAATTTCGTTGTTCGTATCTCGTATCTAGCATCTCGAAAGAAAAATAAATTCAAACATACAATTTTAAATTAATTTACCAATTCTCCAATTGATCAATTAAATTAGCAGTTATTGAATAGTTACCATGATTAATATAAGTTTTTGGTTTACAGTTTATTGTGTTTTGGATTATTTTCACGAATCTACTTCCTAAAAATCATCCGTTAATAATCTTCTGATTCCTGAATACTGGCTCCTAACTTCTTTTTTCTTTGCGAGATACGATTCACGAGATACGAGATACGAATATTTATTGACTATAAATAAAGAATATGTTATAGTTTTTTAGAAATAATGAAGGTTTCTATATATTTTAAGGGAATTTAAGAGTTATGTTTTTTATCTATCAAAATTAGTAAAATTATATTTTGAAGTTGAGCTAAAAAACTAATTTGGAATGCATGAAAATTGACGAATTGCTCATCTTTAAGCGGTGTAAAGGAGGAAAACAAGTATTAAGTCAACACCAAAGTTAAGAATAAATGAGAAAATCAGAGCAGAGAAAATCAGGCTTATAGATTTTGAAGGTAAACAGGTTGGAATAGTAAGTAAAAAGGAGGGCCTTGAGCTTGCTGAAAAGAGCAATCTTGACTTAGTTGAAGTTGCACCAGATTCTAATCCTCCGGTTTGCAGGATTATTGATTACGGAAAATATAAATATTTACTGGATAAAAAAAATAAAACCGGGAAGAAGAAACAGAAAAGCGGCGGGATGAAAGAAATAAAAATGCGTCCTAATATTGGAGAACATGATTACAATTTTAAAGTAAAAAATCTATATAAATTTTTAGAAGAAGGTAATCAGGTGAAAATTACTATAATGTTTAGAGGGCGAGAGATGAGATATTTGGATTTAGGAAGAGAATTGTTGGATCGTATAACTAAATATACCGAAGAAATTGCCAAAGTTGTAAAGGAACCAAAACTAGAAGGACGGAACATGATTTTAGTTTTAATGCCTAAATAATATAATACATTACTAGAAAAGAGGTTAAACATATATGCCAAAAATGAAGACACACAAGAGTTCAGCAAAAAGATTTAAAGTAAGCAGTTCAGGTATAATAATAAGGTCAAAGGCTTACAAAAGTCATATTTTGACTAAAAAGACGGCTAAACGCAAGAGAAATCTAAGGAAAGATACTACGGTTAGCAGTGCTGAGGCAAAAAATATTAAAGTATTATTACCTTATTCTTAATATTTTTTAAAAATATTAGAACTTCGTTTTGCTATTCCGCACGTAATGTGAAATTCATAAATAGGAGCACGATACATTGTGCCCAAAGAAATCGGAAGATAAGAAAAGAATAGATTACCACTGCAGTTTACACTCATGATAGTGCCTGTGAGAATGAAACATAAAATAATAATTCGAATATAGAAATGATAAGGAGTGAATGGTATGCCAAGAGCGACAAATAGTGTTGCTTCAAGAAGAAGAAGAAAAAAAGTATTAAAATTAACTAAAGGATATTGGGGGGCAAAAAGTAAACTTTATCGTACTGCTCATGAAGCTATGATGAAAGCACTTTCTTATGCCTATAGAGACAGAAAAGCAAGAAAAAGAGATTTTAGAAGTTTGTGGATAACCAGAATTGGTATCGCTACTAGAAACGAAGGAATATCTTATAGTAAATTTGTAAGAGGTTTAAAGGTTGCAGGAGTAGAAATTAATCGAAAAATGTTAGCTGAGTTAGCAGTAAGAAATTACGAAGCATTTGTTAGTGTAGTGAAAGTAGCTAAAGAAGGCTTAAATTAAGTTTATTTTTTATACAGATTAATATCTATAAAATTTCTTTTGTTAAAAGTTATGATAAAAATAAGTAGGTTATAACTAACTTGATATTTAGTTTGGTTAGGCAGTAATCGAAATTCACTTTAGAACTGCAGACTGAAATTTTAAGAAGTAAGTTCTGCCAGTACTCCACTGTTATAAGGAGCAAAGTACGGATTTGCTTGATAAAAAGCAGATCAAGAAGGGTGGTACCGCGGAAAAGGTTTACAATTTTCGTCCCTTTACAAGGCGAAGAAAATTGCAAACCTTTTTTTATTTCATCGGGACCATTTATGATAAGGAGGGGATACTATTGGAAAATAAAATAAAAGAGGTTAAAAAAGAAATTGTTTCCAAATCAAATTTGGCTAAGAATTTAAAGGATATTGAGAAATTAAGAGTAGAATATTTAGGTAGAAAGGGGACAGTAACTCTCCTGCTGAGAAAGTTAGGAATGCTTTCTCCGGAAGAAAGGCCAAAAATTGGGCAGTTATTAAACCAGACCAAAAGAGAGATAGAAGAGCTGCTCAAGACAAAAGAGGTAGAAATAGAAAAACTTGAGAAAGAAAAAAGATTACAGGGAGAAGGTATTGATGTTACTCTTCCGGGGAGAAAATTAGATAAAGGAACCACTCATCCCATTAATTTGATACTAAAAGAGATTGAGGAAATTTTTTTGAGTTTAGGATTTAAGATGGAAGAGGGTCCGGAAATAGAATTGGATTATTACAATTTTGAAGCACTTAATATTCCTAAAGACCACCCTGCCAGAGATGACCAGGATTCTTTTTATATAAACAGAGAGATCTTGCTTCGAACCCATACCTCGCCAGTGGAAATAAGGGTTATGGAAAAACAGCAGCCCCCCGTTAGGATGATTACTATAGGAAAATGCTATAGACGGGATGCAGCAGATAGTACTCATTCACCTATGTTTCACCAGATAGAAGGTTTGGCGGTGGATAAAGACATTACTTTTGGTGATTTGAAAGGTGTTTTAACTGTTTTTGTGCACAGGATGTTTGGCGAAGACAGGAAAGTAAGGTTTAGACCGGGTTATTTCCCCTTTACAGAACCGAGCGCAGAGGTAGATGTATCTTGTTTGTTATGCCACGGAAGAGGGTGTAGGGCTTGCGGATATAGTGGATGGTTAGAAATTATGGGTGCAGGGATAACTGATCCGGCAGTCTTTAAGATGGTAGGATACGACCCGGAAAAATATTCTGGTTTTGCCTTTGGAATGGGAGCAGAGAGAATTGCTATGCTAAAATATGGCATAAACGATATACGATTATTTTTTGAAAATGATTTAAGATTTTTAAAGCAATTTTAAACTAGTATATCGTATATCGTATTTCGTATATAGTAAAGAAAATAAAAGAGAGAGAGAAGTAGGGGCATATTGCATACGCCCAGGGATTGGCTAAACGGTAAAATGTTAAAGTAGGAAATATAGATTCCCGCTTCCGCGGGAAGGACATTGGCAGGTAAGGTGTCTTGTCCGTAATATTATACTATACGCTAGACTACTATATATACGAAATACGATATACGAAATACGAGATAGGGAGGAAAGAAAAATGCAGGTTTCTTATAATTTATTAAAAGAATATGTGGATATAGACATGTCGCCTGAAGAGCTTACTCAGAAATTAACTATAAATGGCATAATTTTAGAGAGGATGGAAAACATATCTACCGAGATAGAAAAAGTAGTGGTGGGTG
>DAOUWX010000379.1 GCA_030666935.1 Atribacterota bacterium
GTTCAGGGATTATATTATTTTGTAGAGCTGATATCTCTATTTCTCGGGGCTTGGTTTGAAGTTTGCGAGCTATTTTTTTAATCTGTTCTAGTGAGATATTGTAATATTTTTTACCGGAAGAATCTATCGCTTCTTTTCTTGCTTTCTTTAATTCTTTGAGAATTATTTCTCCTTTTTTGTTTTTCGTATTTTCTTTCATGAGATTCATCTCTTTTTTATTTAAATTATATAATGAATGTTGAGATTATCTGGGCGTATGCAATACGCCCCTACTCCTTCTTAGTAATCTTGTAATTTGCAACTGTTTTTTCTTTCTTCCCTATCCGCTCTACGCTATTAATATCCTAGCTCTTGGTTTCTATTCTTTTTACAAGATACGAATAAGGCTACTGGCTTCTTTCTCCTTCTTCTTCTTTACTATATACTATATACTACATACTATATACTATCTTTGAATTTGGCCTTTAATTTTTCCAGCCTTTGTTTTATCTCTTTTTCAAATCCCCTGTCGGTAGGAAAATAATATCTCTTACCTTTTAATTCTTTAGGGAGATGTTCCTGAACAATATATCCACCCTTAAAATTATGGGCATATTTATAACCTTTCCCGTAATCTAAATTTTTCATTAAAGTAGTGGGAGCATTACGAATAACTAAAGGAACTGGCAATGGTCCCCACCTTTTAATGTCTTCCTGGGTGAGCTTATAACCTTTGTAGAGGGCGTTGCTCTTGGGGGCACAGGCTAAATAGGTGGCGGTCTGAGCTAAAGCTAAATTTCCTTCGGGCATTCCTAAAAAATGTACTGCTTGCATAGCTGCCACTGCTACCTGTAAGGCCTGGGGGTCAGCATTCCCTATATCTTCCGAGGCAAATCTCACCAGACGCCGGGCAACATAGAGGGGATTTTCTCCGGCTTCAAGCATTCGGGCTACCCAGTAAATAGCAGCGTCGGGATCTGAATCGCGCATACTCTTATGCAGAGCAGAGATAATATTGTAATGTTCTTCCCCGGTCTTATCATAACGCAGGCATCTCTTTTGGACTACCTCTTCGATAATTTTTAAAGTTATATTTCTTACACCTTGTGTATCTGGCTTGGTAGTTATCACCGCAAATTCTAAAATATTTAAAGCTATCCGAGCATCTCCATAGGCAAGTTCAATAATAAAATCTAAAACTTTTGGTTCTGATCTCACCTTATATTTTCCCAGACCTTTTTCTTTATCCGGCAAAGCCTTTTCCAAAATATTTTTCAAGTCTTCCGGAGATAACGGTTCTAATATATAAACAGTAGACCTCGATAAAAGAGGGGAAATAACCTCAAAGGAAGGATTTTCGGTGGTAGCTCCAATTAAGACTATAGTTCCATCTTCTACATAGGGTAAAAAAGCATCCTGCTGGGCTTTATTAAATCTATGAATTTCGTCCACAAACAGGATGGTCTTCTGATTGTAATATCTTCTTCTATCCTGGGCTTCTTTGATAATTTTCCTCAAAGCAGGCACACCTGAAACTGCTGCACTGAAAGGAACAAAATGGGTCTTGGTTATTTTAGCGATAATTCTGGCCAAGGTGGTTTTTCCGGAACCGGGTGGACCCCATAGGATAATCGATTGCAACTCATCTTTTTCAATGGCCTGGCGTAAAGGTTTCCCCGGGCCAATAATCTTTTCCTGTCCCAGGAAGTCTTCTAATTTTTCCGGCCTGATCCTATCGGCAAGAGGAGCACTGCTTAATTTATTTTTCTCAAAATTATCAAAAAGTTCCATAAAAAAAACCTTAATCGTATTTTATTTAATTTTATCATCTTTCCGAGTATTTTAGAAATCCTTTTAAAAGAAAGTATCGAGTATATAGTATCGAGTATCGAGTCAAGAAAGAGAAAAAAAACAGAAGAGTTGTTAGATAGTTAGCTTGTTAAAATTGTCGTGTATTATAGTGAAAGACAGAGGTAGGGACAGACCTTGTATCTGTCTATATAAATAAAATCTAAAAGTCGATA
>DAOUWX010000132.1 GCA_030666935.1 Atribacterota bacterium
CTGTCCGGGGCAAGCTCAATTACTTTTTGTAATTCTTCTAAGGCTTCAATCTGTTTGTTTTGTTGTAAATAAGCAACCGCTAGTCCGTAATGTGCAGAAATAAAATCTGGTGAAATCTTTAAAGCATTTCCAAAGGCAAGTTCGGCAAGTTTATACCTTTTTGCCTGTAAATAAAGTTTTCCTAAATCAATATATAAAGGAACCATTAATTTTTCGTTTCTTTGATAGGAAATAGCCAACTTTAACATAGTTATTGATTCGTCCCCTAGGCCTTTTTTCAAATAAAGATAAGCTAATTTCTGAGGTAAATCAGGATGGTCTATATATTTTCCTGCTTTTTCAAAATTCTCTATAGCCAAACTGTAAATACCTTTTTCGGAAAGAATCTGCCCTATATTATAATAAATCATTCCAAAATAAGGATTCCACTTTAAAGCTTCTTGAAAATTTTTAATAGCTCCATCATAATCCGCCCTTTTTACATCTTTAACACCATAATACTGATATATCTGAGAAACGACTGGACGAATTACAATTACACAAAGGAATAATGATAATAGAATAGTCATCAAATAAAAAATGGATTTAAATCGAGAGATATTACTTTTTTTCCCTTTTTTTGTTTTTTTATTTGTATCTTTCTCTGCAATATTAATTTCCTCTGCATCAGCTTCCCTTTTAATCATTGCAAAGGTAAGTGCTATAACAAGCCAGAACAAGACAATGGTTGCCGGCAGATGCAATGGAAAACCAAAGATTGCATCCACTAAAACTGCTACTACAGCCCCCATTAGGCCAATTACTATTCCCTGCTTTTGTTCATTTTTTTCTCTCTTTAAATATCTTATTCCATAATTAAAATAGGTAATCATCAACCAGATAAATATTGCCAGACCAACTATCCCTATCTCTGCCCAAAACTGCAGGTATTCATTGTGAGCTTTATCAGCAATTCCGTAAGGGTAAAGAGAGCGGTTTTGACCCTGGTCAAAAAAGCGAGCTTGATAGTTTAAAGAATTATATTTGAAAGTCCCCAACCCTGAACCGAGTAAAGGATGGTCTTTAATCATAAGAGCGGTAAATTTCCAGATAGCTATTCTCCTTGTAAGAGAATGCCTCTGGGTAAGTTGAGTAATTGTAATTCTGCCTTTAATTTTAGAAATAATAGTACCTGGTTTATTTAGAGAATTGGGAATAACAAATAAAAAGGTTAGAATTATTACGAGCACTAAAGCAATAATAAAGATTTTTTTATTCTTTTTGATAAAACTTTTCCCTCTTGATAATAGGAAAAGGCGAAACATAAAGATTAAGGCAATTGCAAAACCCAGGTAAGACCCGCGAGTGAAGGTTACTGTAAGCGTGGTTCCCATAGACAGGATGCCAATCAAGAGCAGTACTTTTTTAATTCTATTATTACTTATAAAAAATAAGGGAACGGCAATAGAAAGAGGAACAATTAAATATTCGGCAAAATAATTGACATTGCCAAAAAGACCAAAAACTTGCTGCCTTCCAACATTTTTTGCCCAAAAGGGAAAGTCAATGCCTTGGTACTGTAATATACCATATATGCCTAATAATGCACCGATTATAAGGATTGCATTAAGGATATTATCGATTCGCCTTCTATGATAAATATTATTTATTACAACAAAATATAGTATAGGACCGGTTAAAAAGAGGGGTAATTCTAAAAGGCTCACCATCGGGCTATCTGACCAGAATAATGAAAAGATACAAATTACCATAAAACTTAGGATAGGAAGATTAAGTGGGGAAGGAGCAAATTTAATACGTTCTTTGTCTAATGCTCTGAATACCCAGAAAACGAACCCAATTATAATTAGAATTTCAAAAACCAGCTCTTTTGCCGGGTTAAAATTTCTTATCAGATAAGGGTAGAAAACAAGAGGAGTTAAAATTACCAAAGTAATGACAATAATTTCAATGGCTTTAGTGTAAAAAGAGTTTTGATAACCATTTGAGTTTATTTTTTTTTGTTCCATTGGTATCAAACTCCATTTGTTAGTTAGCCAGTTTGCCAGTTAATCGAATCCATATGCATGAGTAAAAATGTTCTGGATTCCTGCTTTCGCAGGAATGACAAAATCTTCTATAGAATTTTGTATCCTTTTTTACAAAAGCGATAAGTTGAGTATAAATCTTAAGAACTTATATCAACTCAAAATACAAATCCTTTCATTCAGAATTATTTTTCTCAATCAATTCAATTTTCCAATTTCTTTTCCATCTTTTAAGTTGTTTTTCTCTTGCTATTGCACTATTTACATCTTTGGTTATTTCATAATAAATTAAATTGTGAATATTATATTTTTTTGTAAATCCTTCAATTAAATTATTTTTGTGTTCATAAATTCTTTTGATTAAATTTGAAGTAACGCCTATATATAGGGTTCCGTTTCTCTTGCTTGCTAATATGTAGACATAATATTGGTTCTCGTCTTTGCAGCAATGACTAGTATCCATTTACTTTTCCTTTTAGTGTTACTTCCATTATTATTATTTTTCTGTAATCTATCCTCTTTATGTTATTCCTTCTACCTGTATGTCATTCCTGTCCTTTTATGTCATTCCTGCGAAAGCAGGAATCTATATTTTTTATTGTTAGATTTCTACTAAAGAAATAATTTTCCAATCATCTTCTTCTTTCTGAAAATCTACATTATATTCGATGTCCTCATTATATAAAGTTGTACATAGAGTCCATAATATGCATGCCTCCAGAGAAATTTCAATACTCATTTTGCCACTGGCGTATATATCAGTTATTACCAGGTCGCTTTCAGGGATAGTAACTTTTACTTTAATTTTTAAAATAGAGAAAGCATCTACTAAATCTTCAGCATCTTCAATTTTTGAAAATATTTCCTCTGGAAGGTCATTGATATGATTATCGTAGGTTCCGCCCTCAGTGTCAGAATAATTATCAGAGATGTTCTCCATAAATAAATCCTCGTCCTTTTCTTCTATAGCTTCTTCGATATTTTCAGCAATCTGCATTATCTGGGTTTCATCGGTGGAGGTGCCGATGCATCCCGTTAAAGGGAGCAATAAGAATAAACCACTTGCAATTATTAATAAAATTTTTATTTTACTTTTTGTAAACATTTAAAACTCCTTATTTTATTAGCTGCCCGGTTTACCAGTTTTCCGGTTAGGATAAAGACAAGATAAAAAGTTACAGGATAGGAAAAGATGGATTCCTGCTTTCGCAGGAATGACAGAAACAGGAGATGCTATTCACGAGATACGAGGTATGAATTAAGCTTCTGTCTTCTATCTCTTTCACTAAATACTATTCACTATTCACTAACGACTAATTTACATACAATGCCTGCAGAATTTCTTTTGTTGGACTAAAAGGTGCCTGGACATATACTACTACATGTATGTTATCCATATCTTTTACATTTGTTAGATATTCAGATTCTAAAGAAAAACTTAGACTTTCACCATCAGAAAAACTGTCAATCTGTTCGGAAGTTATGATGTCTCTAACTACATGATTAGCCGTGTTTAATCCTAAAGGGACTGAATTTTCGTAAATCATCGCTCCAACAACCAAATTCTCTAAAGTTTCAGAACTAATGTTATTTATTTTTCCACTTATGCTAACTATAAAATCTGTAACACTGTAAGAAGCAGAAATAGAAACTTTTGGAGGACGCGCTAATTCAGCTTTAATAGCTGCTTGATAAGTAAAAAATGAAAATTCATTATAGGAAACATTCTGGCTTAATCCATTAAAATAGGCATCGGGAGTGTTTGCAGAACTATTATACCATTTAAACCTACTAAAAGTTTCCAGAGTGTACCAACCCGTATGTACGCCATAGGGATCATCCCAGCCATATTCTTCCAATATTACCATTTGGTCAAGACCATATTTGTTGGATAAACTTTCGATTGCAAGTTTTGCAGCAGGGCAATGACTACAAGTTGGAGCAACAAATAATTCCACCATTACTACTCTGTCAGCTGTCTCTTGTTCTCCTTCGCCTTCTGTGCCGTTTGTTCCCCCGTTTGGAGTAGTGGGAACGCAACTAATAAATAAATAAAAGACTAATCCCGATAGCGCTAATATCAATAACAGTTTTTTTAAATACATATGCTATACCATTCTTCCTTTTTAAACATTTTTTATTTTCACTTTTTGGAAAATTTCAGAATTATAAAATTTAGTTTATATAAGCATAATCAATTTTTATATTTTGATTGATAATCATCAATTCCCTTTTAATTTTTAAACTGTTTTATTCTATATACAACGCCTGTAATATTTCTTTGGCCGAACTATTCGGTGCTTGAACATAAACTACTATATGTAAATTATTAAAATTATTTACATATTTTAAATCCTCTGAATCAGCGGTTAAAGAAAAAACGTAAGTCTCCTCAGAAGATAAACTGCTTACCTCAACAGGAGTAAGAATATCCCTAACTACATGGTTAACGGTATAGGTGGGTTTACCAGGGACAATCAGAGAAACAGAGTTTTCATAAATCATTGCTCCTATAATAATATTGCTAAAAGTATTATCGCCAACATTTTGAATATTTCCGGTAATGTTAATTGATTTAATGGTGCTATCTTTAGTAGCAGAGGCTGAAATGGCAATTTGCGCCGGTTTTGCTAATTCCTTATCGATTGCGTTCTTATAATTATTGTAACTCGAATTATCATCATGAACAGTTTGATTTAAGCCATTAAAATACGCATCAGGGGTAACCATATCTGAAGCATACATAGGATATCTGCTAATAGTTTCAGGAATTGCCCATCCTGCGGAAAACGAAAGCGGAGTATTCCAGGCATATTCTTCTAAAACTACAATTTTATCAAGTCCATATTCTTCCAATAACTGGGCCATATCTGCTTTAGCTTGAGGGCAATGGGTACAAGCAGGAGCTACAAATAATTCTACCATTACAACCCGATTGGTAATTATGGGGTCAGGGTCCGGTTCCGGATCATCTGGGTCAGGCGTGACCCCGGTGGTGCAGCCAGCACATAAACTTAATACTAAAATTAACAAAAATAAAATGATTGAAAATTTCCTTTGCATTTATTCTGCTCCTTATTTTTTTATTATTAATTGGTAATTCGACTTTTTTAAATTTGATGTTTTATTAATTATAAAGTGCTTGTTTAGAGATGTCAATTAAATTAGTTTGTTAGTTAGTTTATTGGTTACCAGTTTCGCAGAGATCATAAGAAAAAAACTGATATTATAGTTCTATTAATAGTAAAAGGGACACTTTTTAGTGTCCCTTTTACTATTAGTTTATTATTCAAGTAAACTCATTTTGGATAATTAGATTTACTCTCCACTACAATCTTCGTAAACTGTGTACCAATCATATATATTTGGACCTAGTGTATCATCCACAGCGAAATCTTCACCAGGTACATATTCATAGTCCACTTCAAATGAGACTAATGAATCGGTACCAAAACAAAGTTTCCATCTGCTTGAAACTGCATTTTCTACATTATCTTCAAAGTAAAAGTCTACATAATAGCATTCTTC
>DAOUWX010000129.1 GCA_030666935.1 Atribacterota bacterium
AAAACCGCCGGCGACCTAAAAATATCGCCTCCTTCCGAAAAAAAACCGCATATTACCAAACCAAAACCACCTCTTACCAAAAAAAAACCGTATCCTTCCGAGTCAAAACCACCCCTTACCAAAAAAAAACCGCATATTACCAAAAAAATATCGCCTCTTACCAAACCAAAACCGCATATTACCAAAAAAAAACGCTCCTTACCAAAACAAAACCGCCTCCTTCCGGGTCAAAATCGCCAGCGACCTTAAAAATAACGCCTCCTTCCGCTTTTATGACGCATATTACCGGAAAAATATTAACATCTTCCTCTTATATATCGCCTATTACCTCAAAAAAAGCGGGTCTGACCCACGCTATAGAGATATTTTCCGTAAAAACGAACAGGCAGACCCGGAAAATATTTAAATTTTGTAATTATTGGGGTTTATTTTGTAAATCATTTCATTAAGGATTAACGGATTGGGCATCAGCTGAAATCAAACACAGCGGCAATGTACTTGATTTTGCCAATTTACATCACCGGAACGAGAAATTTGAAAGAACCGAGACGCGTTTGTTTTCAGCTGCATGCCCGTGTTAGGTTTGAATTTTTATGAATTTAGACTTTTTTACTGAGCAATAGTTTATACATCTTACTAAGTTTTTGAAAAACGTCTTCTTTAAAAACAGATGGATATTTATTGACTCCAGTTGTTAATATTATTTGATAATCTGTATCATTATCTTTTAAAAGCTCGTTAAGCTGGCTTAATGAATTATTAAAATTGACAGGATCTATACCCAAAGTCTCTGGAGTGTCAATTAATAAAAATCGCGGAAATTTTACATCCTTATGCTTTAATGAAAGATAAAAAAGAGAAAAATAATACATTAATCGAATAGGTACTAATGAACTTTTTTCTCTATATTCACGATCATTGATTATTGGCATATAATCTTCAATATCAATTCTTGCACTTCTACATTCTTGCAAAGCTGCTTGCATTAGTAAATTATATTTTTCATTAAAAAGAACTATTTTAGTATGTATTTCTTCATTTGCCAATGCCTCAAATTTCTTAAGAGAAATTTTTAATTTTTCATGCTCATCTCTTAATTTATCAAAATCTGATTGTAAATTTGCTCTCTTCCTTTCATTTTCAAGCTGTTGATTTAGTAAAGAGATATTTTCTTTTACTTCTAAAATTTTATCATCAACTTCATTCAATGAATTAATATCTGCAACACTTTGAATTGAATTTATTTGATCCTTAATTCTCAGTCTTTTATCATCTAACGAATTCTTAATTTCATGTATTTTAATCTTTAATTCTTCATATTCTGAATTACAGGATTTAATGGCAGTTTCTATAGTCTCTACAGATTTTTGTTTGGATTTCAACAAACCAGTATATTCATCAGTATCATAAAAAAACTTTTCATATTCTGACTCGTCAACAGAAGCCCCACAAACACAGTATCCTGGTTCTCTTTTTACTTCTCTTAAACAATAGGGACAAGTATCCGGTGTAAACAGATTTAACTCTTCATGGGAATAAATTATTTTTTTAATTTGCGTAACTTCGAGAATTTGGTCCTCTTTCAGACGTTTATATTTAACAAGCTCATCAAGCACATTTTTTTCTTCTTTTTGCAATTCTGCCAATTTAAGCTCTTCAGTGAGTAGCCTAGATTTAAGATTTTCAATTTCTTGAAAGACTAAAGGCGATGAAGGTTCATTTTTTTGAAGAGATTTACGATAATTAATTAATTTTTCTAATCGCCTTTTGTTCTCAGTTATATTATCGGAAAGATGAAGAACATTTAAATTTTCCTTATTTAGGTTTAAACTAATAGAAATATTTTCATGCTGATCAAGTATTGTCTTTGAAATATTTTTTCTTTTTTCAAGTTCTTTTAATTTGGAGAGAGTTTTATAATATTCTGAAAAAGTTTTTCCTAAAAGTAATTGAAAAATGACTTTTCGAAGTGCTTCAGATTCCGTTATATAATTATCGACATCAGGCGACTTATAGATTTTTGACGGATCTGCAGCTTGGTCATGATATATCAGCCTAAAAATATCCTTGAAATTAATTTTATAATTTTCTGCACCCTGATATAATTCAACAACATCAATCTCCAGGTTTTCAAGAATCCAATCCGAAAAGGTATACTTTTCATTTTTTGTTCTAAAAATAGGTAGCACAGAGACATCGCCATTATTATAAATGATAAGAATATCATTAGAATTAATACGTCTTTGAAGAATATACGATTTGCCGGAAAAATCAATATGTAACTCAATATAATTATTACGGTCATTAATTATTTCTTGATGAGTATTTTTATTATCAGGCTTAAATTCAAGCACAGTGCCGCTAAGACAATAATAAATTAAATAAGAAAATGTAGACTTGCCTGAACCGTTAGGCCCTTCTAATATGTGCACTCCCTTGCCCAGTGTTGGAGATTCATAGAAATAGTCATCACCACTGTATTTAACTTTTTGTATTATTATATTTCCCATGTTTTTATTCCATAAATCTCAAATAATGTATTTTGAAGAGTATCAAACTTCAAAGATGATAATCGAGGAATTAGATTTTTTAGCAAAATTGAATTTTGTTTTTCACTATCAAATAGTTCAGAATTAAGAAATTTTTTTTCTCGGAAGTCTTTTTTCAAATATAAATTCAATGTTGAATTTCTTTTATCCCTCACAAGCATAACTAATTTTCTTTTCTCTAAAAAATGCAATAATTTTAATATCTGATTTTTCCTAATTAAAGCATTTGAATAAGCTCGAGTTAATAATTCATGGTCATAAGGATTTAACTGTTTATTTGCAGTTGAATAATACCGAATTATTTGGTTTAATTTATAATCTGAAATAAAATCAATTAAATATGATAATTTCCTATAATCCCTAAAAACACGTTTGTCTTCAATGCAGTTTAAAACATCAAGTAAAACAAGAATATTATAGGCAAGAAAATAAAAGTCTTCGCCTTTTATAAACATGATGCTTTTCTTTACATATTTTTTATGATTAATTACGTTCATAATTATTCCAATCAAATGCTAAAAAACAACTATCAAAAAGTTCTAATATTATTCCTTCAAGCGTGCTTTCATTTTTAAGAGTATAAGAATAATCGACTGATAAATCTTTTATAATTAAATTTGAAGAGTCTTTCAATTTCTCAATCCAAGATTCAATTAACGTCGGTGTTATTTCTTCATCCTTCTCAAGATTGTTCAATATATTTAATAATTCCTCTTCACATTTTACGAATATTCTATATTTGAGAGAATAAAAACTTTTATCATTTTTAAATCGAATTTCCTCAACTTTATTCATGCTAACTTTTCTTGCTAAACACTCAATTTTTCTTTTATCAAATGATTGACTGAAATCAAGTATTTTATCCGATAGATTTCTGTTATCAGTTGGAGGTGCTAACTTTTTCCATAGTATCCATGTTGGATCTTGGTTTTTAATTAATCCTTTAGATCTTATGATTGCCTGTGAAAATATATCTTTTATATCTATTGCATAGACAAATTTTTGAGTAGGATCGCTTTTATTTTGGGCAACATCGAAAACTTCAAGTATCGTAGACAAAATTGAATCTTCAAGATCCTCCAAATGAGGTGAGTAATACCTACATTTTTTAATCTTACATAATAATTTATCTTTTAATTCCTCATGATTTATTTCACCAAACTTCCAATCAATCATTTTAAAAAAAGATTTCCAATCTTTTTCATCAAATTTTGTTATAACATCAATATGCCCATCTAAATTGTGTTTATTATATTGTTCCTTGTATTCATCAATTATTATTTTACTCAGAAATGTAATTAAGTCTGGATGATCAAGATTTTTTGTGGATAATAACTCAAGGATAGGTTTATCTGGTAATGTAAGAGATAATGTGTCAATTCGATTAGTTATCCTTTCTTTTGAAAACGTATTATTTGTATAAAAGCCAAAATATAAATTTGGACTAAATTTAAAATTGATATAAATATCAATAAAACTAATTATAGTGTTTAAAATTGTTTCAGAATTAAAAGTGAAAGGTGGACTTTTCTCATAATTCTTATTTTCTTCAAAATAGTCCTTAAAATTATCATCGATCGATTTTTTTAGATAGACATCTTCTAAAAATTCAGTAGTAGCAAAAATATGAGCCTCTTCAGAATTTTCTATTGCATCTAAAATCAGAGCTATCGCTCTTAACTTTTGCAATCTAAATCCCTTAGATTTGTCACCAGCTTCGCGTGAAATTGTTTTTTTCATATTTTTTAGATATTTTTTTTAATACAATATAAATAACTTTGAATTGAATAGCACAGTTTTCAAACCTAACTAGTATTATCTGTACTAATAGACATGTTATAACATTCCTAATTATGTTAATTTCTATACTTCCAATTTTACATATAAAACTCATAATAGGAGTGTTATATATCTAATATACAATATAATTTCTTGGTTTTATGATCCATATTTTATTGTATAGTCCCGAATGGTCGGATGTTGCAGTATAGCGTTTTTCTTGTCATTCCGAGGATCTTTTAACGATCCCGAATCGTCGGGATATTGTATTTATTGATGTTATAAGATTTCTCACTCCGTTCGCGCCAAAGGCGTCCCCGTGGGAAAATGACATTTTGGGTGTTCTGCAACACCCTGATAGTCGGGATAAGTTAAACAGAAATGGATACTGGTTACCGATTACCGGGGTTACTTAAGTTCCTTTATCCAGCACTCCATTCCTCCAATTCCTCATATAGTCGTAACGTTTACCTGTTTTATTGCTCGCCAAGCATGGACTCATCTTCAATTTCTTTCTCTTCGGAGGCGCTGGCTCGAACCGTGAATTGCCTGTATTCAGGCGAAGTACGGCCAAAATTGGCGCGAATGATTTCAATACCGCGGACTAATATACCATTAGCTGCGTTGCAAGCCTCGCTGTAGGTTTGGCGGGCGGCGGCTTCTGCAGGCCAGGCGGCAGTCGCTTCCGATGTTTCTTTGCGCGCTTTTTCAACGCCGTCGCCAAGGTCTTCTATGGCAGAAGCGCGAAAAGATTCCGCGCCAGGGTTGTTGTTAATCAAGTTAACCATATCTTCAACCACGCGAATGACATCATCCGGCGTTGCGCCGGATGACGGCAGGTTGTAAATATTCATAGAGGCGCCGGGCACGATCATCAGTAAAACCTGACGCCAGTTCTGCATCCATTTGATTAGAATATTGATTGCATCCTCACGTTCCTGGCGCTCCTTATCTCCGGTTATAGCAACTGACTGGTAGTTTTGCCAGGCTGTATTAACCGATTCTTTGGCAGAAGCCACAAGGGGCGAAATGGCGGCAAGGGCCGGGTACTTACTAATATGGCGTTCATTAGTTTCATGCAAGCGGTTAATTCCGCGTCGAATCATAGCTAAAGCTCTTGAAGGCATTTGCTTTTCTCCTTTTATTTTGTAATTTATTGTATAGAAATTTCGTAATCGTTCACAGGTTCAACGGTTCAGAGGTTCAAAAGATCAGGGAACGTTTTCCTTTTTGTGAATTGTTCAACGGCTACTAACTTTTATTATATTGTTAA
>DAOUWX010000180.1 GCA_030666935.1 Atribacterota bacterium
AAAAGGGGGAATGCCGGCCCCTCATTACCAACACCGGAAGCTCAATGTTTAGGAGAAAATATTTTTTCTTATGCCCTTATACACCATCAGGGTAATTGGGCTGAAGCCCGTATCCCTCAAAAAACAAAGCAGTACAAGACCAGAGTATTAACTAAACAATTAAAGAATCAAACAGGAAATCTATCAGATAAATATAGTTTTATTCAATTAGAAGGTGAATATTTAGAAATTAGCGCCCTTAAAAAGAATGAGTTTGAAGATAAATTGGTAGTCAGAATCTATAATCCTACTGATAGAGAGACCAGCGGAAAGATTAAATTAGGATTTAATATACACAAAGTCTATCTGGGTAAGCTGGATGAAACTTATGAGGAAGAATTACCCTATGATAATGGAGTAGAAATAGAGCTTAAATCGAAGGAAATAAAGACTATTATTTTTGAAGTATTATTATATAAATGAACATAGCCAGGATAAGATAAAAAAATTTGCAATTTATTTAGTACTATGTTACCATAAAAATGTCAACGATGGCATTATTAAAAATTACAGATTGCAATTCCATTAAAATGCTGCCGTTGATAAAATATATTAATTTAAGGAGGATAATTTTATGAAGACTAGATTGTTTTCGGTAGTATTTATCAGTATTTTGCTGGTGATGGCTTTAAGTAATTTTGCTTTGGCTGCTGGAGAGGTGCTTTCATTTTCTTCAAGATTATGGAGCCCTCCTGCTGAACAGGAATTTGTCATCGAGTATGTAATTAAACCTTTCGAGAAAGAAAATGATTGCACGGTTAATTTTCAAATCCTGGATGATATAAAACTATTACAAAGAGCAGAACTTCAGCTAAAAACTGATCATCCCACCATGGATATTGTTTGTGCCTATGTTGCCAATATGGCTGAGTGGATTGAAGAGGAATATGTAGAAGATTTAACTTCCTATGTTAAATCATGGGATGACCGGCATTTTAGTCCAACCTTTGAATACGGTACTAATGTTGGAGGCAAACAGTATTTTATCCCGGTAGGCGCTGATGTTTATCTTACCATTGCTAACGAGAAGGCTATGAAATATTTACCCAGCGGCGCTGACCTGGATAAGTTGACCTGGGAAGATTTTGCAAAATGGTCAAATGCTATTGCCAAAGGTGAGGGCGAAGGAAAAACTGTGGTAACAGGTATTCCGATGAAATCCCTTGTATACCAATTTGGAGCAATAGCTTTATCTTATGGGGCGACTTTCCCGGATATCAATACTCCTGAAGCAATAAAAGCATGGGAAATAATGGTTTCAATGAAGGATGACTTTATCCCCGCTGTATTAAACGTAGATAATTGTGTTGCCCCTATGAAAAGGGAAGAAGCATGGTTCAGTTGGATGCATTGTGCCCGTGCCGGCCAGGTCTATAGTGCGAATCCAGCTAATTTTGTAGTAGCTCCAGTACCGGAAGGGCCTGCAGGTATCGGTAGTATTGCAGGAGTCAGTGGATACGGTGTTTTGAAAAATGCCCCAAATAAAGAACTGGCAATAAAATTCCTCGAATATATTACCAGACCTGATATGCAGGTTAAAATTGCCAAAGGTACCGGTGGGTTTATCCCTCCAGTAGAAGAAGCGCTTAATTATTTAGGTGATGACCCGGAAGATGAAGTAGTTGCGAAAGCTGTTATGGTTTTAGGCAAAGGCAGGGTCTCTGGTGTTCCCGGTGGGGATTATCAGGATTGGGGAGCAGTTAAGAAAGTATTTGATGATGTCTTTGTTGAGATGGTCTTGAATGGCGACGGAACTGTAGATACAGCCCTCTTAAACGAAGCTCAAGCGAAATTAGATGCTTTGAGGAAGTAGATAAATCAGTTTTAGATATTTTCTCATTTCATAAAAATAATATAACCGAGGAAACATATTTTCCTCGGTTATATTATTTGATAAGTGGTAAGTGACAGAAATCATAATTCTTTCGTCTGATTTATTGAAAGGAGTGAACACAATTAACCTTTCGAATTTGAAGAAAAATAAAAACTGGACCCCCTATTTGTTAATTGCCCCGACGGTAATTTACTATATCTTCTTTTGGCTTAACCCGGTTATCACCTCTATTTATAGCAGCTTTAAGGGGATAGATGGAAGTTTTACTTTACAGAACTACATTACTGTTTTCACTACTACTTCTTTCGGGGAAGCATTTGGGAATACTGCTTTTATTGCGGGTATCTCGATTGTGATAGAATTTTTTATCGCCTTAGCTCTGGCTTTATTGATTAATAAAAAATTTAAAGGTTCAGCGATTTTCCTATTTATTGCCATGGTCCCTATGGCGATTCCGGCAGTTGGAGCCGCTGCAATCTGGAAAACCGGGCTAACTGCCCATGGTTGGATGAACAGCCTGCTTTATTATTTAGGTTTTTTAGCCAAGGGAGAGAAATTATTATTTTTATCCGGATCTAAATTTTCGATTTTGTGGTTAATTATTATTATTGATACCTGGCAGGTAATACCATCGATGATGATAATCTTACTTGCCGGATTACAAAATTTATCTAAAGAAGCCAAAGAAGCAGGGTATATTTTCGGAGGGAATGGATTAACAGTTTTAAGACAGATTACCATACCGATGCTTAAACCAACCATTATAACAGCAGTTATCCTGAGATTAATTTCCGCCATTCAGATCTGGCTTATTGTGGTCATGCTTTTTGGATTTGATAGAATTCCGCTTTTACTGGAAAGGGTAATTTATTATAAAGAGGAATTACCACGACTCGACAACAGTTTTCAAATAGCTTCAACCTATGCGGTTATAACTTCTGTAATCGTAACTATTGCGGCAGTAGTCTATTTAAAAGTTTCAGGTGCATTTGATATAAGCAAGAAGGAAGTGATGTGAGAAAAATGTGGGAAAATACTGTCTCTAAATTTGCCAAAAAAACTCTTTTTTATATTTTAATAACAAGTTTAATTATAATAATACTTACACCATTATATTTTCTGGTTTCTTTATCGTTTTTATCTTCAAGAGAAGCCTATCAATTCCCCCTCCCGCTGGTTCCGGCAATTTCTTCTGAATTTAAATTAGAAAAAGGCGATAAGGGTTATATGCTATCCATTTACGAGAAAAAGGATGGAGAATATCAGACTATGATTGACACCAGGGATATGGAAAAAATGTCAACATATATGAGATTACAGTTAAATGTGGATGTTTCTACAGAAAAGCTGGAAAATTATATTTCGAAATTAGATCAGCAGAATGAGGTTTATTTTAAAAGCTATAAAGGACTTCTATATAATTATAAAACATTTTTTGCTATAACTCGCGATGCTGTCCCTGCCCTGATTAGAAGTCTTCAGGTAGCCGGCCTTACCATTCTTATCTCACTATCAATCGGAGGAATGGCAGGATATGCTTTTGCCAGATATATTTTTGTAGGGAAGAACGCTTTGAAAGTCAGCGTTCTATTTGTAAGGGTTTTTCCGGCTGTTGCCATTGCCATGCCTATGGTTATAGTCCTTGCATCAATAGGGTTTTATGATAAACCGATTGGTTTGTCACTGGTATATTCAGTTGGAACCATTGCCCTTACCATCTGGGTTACTGCGAGTATTTTTTTGGGCATCCCCGTTGAATTAGAGGAAGCAGCACAGATATTTGGAGCAACCAAATTAAGGACTTTTATTAATATTACCATACCACTTGCCTTGCCTGGTTTAGCAGCGTGTGCAATGTATGCTTTTATAGGAGCGTGGAATGAAACTGTTTCGGCGATTATTTTAACCCAATTTAATCCTACTTTTGCTGTTGTTGTTTATCAAAGTGTACTTGGTGCGACCGATCAGGTAAATTTAGCGGCAGCAGGTGGAATCTTAATGGCCTTGCCGATGGTACTCTTTACCTTATTTATTCGCAAGTATATTAATCAGATGTGGGGCGGAGTAACAGCTTAAAATTACTTATTAACGGGAGGAAACTATGGCTAATTTAAAATTAAAACATATTACCAAGAGATTTGGTAAAAATGTTTTAGCTGTGAAAGATGTAAGTATGGAAGTCCATGATGGAGAATTCCTGGTTTTATTAGGTCCATCAGGATGCGGTAAAACGACAACTTTACGAATGATCGCCGGTCTTGAAGAGGTTACCAAGGGAAGAATTACCATAGATGAAGACGATATTACAAATTTACCACCCTGGAAGAGGAATATGAGCATGATTTTTCAAAGTTATGCAGTCTGGCCTCATATGACAGTTTATCAAAATATATCTTATGCTTTAAAATTGAAAGGGATGTCTAAAAAGGAGATTGATAAAATTGTTAAAGAAGTTGCTGAAATGACTGACATATCTATATATCTCGAACGTTACCCCAATCAATTATCTGGTGGCCAAAGACAGCGTGTTGCTGTAGCAAGAGCAGTTGCAGTTAAACCCAGGATTTTTTTAATGGATGAACCTCTATCCAATCTTGATGCTATATTAAGAGTTTATATGCGAACAGAACTTAAAGAAATTCATAAAAAAACC
>DAOUWX010000211.1 GCA_030666935.1 Atribacterota bacterium
AAGACTTTTTCAATACCCATGAATTAATTCATAATAATAGGAATACAATAAAAATAACAGTCTATGAGCAAGGCGATGGAGCTTTTGCCGTTGTAGAAATAGACACATTATGGCGGGACAAAAATGGCAATGAATCTCATTGGAAAGGTACTGTCAGCAAAGGATATACCAAAACGAAAGATGGTTGGAAGTTGATTATGCATACAGGTGTCCTGAAATATTGAAAAATACCTTCATAATCCCTACGGTAGTGGGTGGAAGAAGAGGAGAGATATATTTTGATAAAAGCAAAGAGAATAAAACCAGGTTCACGAATTGCCATTATTTCCCCTTCAAACGGACTTCCCTATTTATTCCCTGATAATTATGAATTGGGGTTAAAAAATATAAAAGAGATATTAGGTTTTGAAATAGTGGAAATGCCCACTGCCAGGATGTCCCCGGATGAACTTTATAAAAATCCAAAATTACGGGCAGAGGATATAAATCAGGCTTTTGCAGATGATAGGATTGATGGGATTATAACTTCCATAGGAGGTTATGAATCTGTAAGAATTCTAAAGTATTTAGATATTGATATAATCAAGAAGAATCCCAAGCTTATTATGGGTTTTTCCGATGCAACTACTTTTTTATCTTATCTGAATTATCTAGGAATGATAACATTTTACGGCCCTTCAGTAATGGCTGGATTTGCCCAGCTTAAACATCTTCCTTCCCAGTATATAGAACATATTAAAAGAATTTTATTTACAGATCATTTCCCTTATACTTATACTCCTTATACAAGGTGGACTAATGGTTATAAAGATTGGAGTGATAAGGGTACTCTGGGGGAGTGTACGGAATTTTTCAATAATGAAAATGGCTGGACTTTCTTACAGGGAAATGGAATTGCACAAGGCCGTCTTTGGGGCGGCTGTATCAGCGTTTTAGAATCCATCAAGTCAACCGATTATTGGCCGGATAAAAATTTCTGGTATGATAAGATTTTGTTTTTGGAAACATCTGAAGAAAAGCCCTTGCCAAACCGGGTAGGATATATGCTAAGAAACTATGGCATTCAAGGAATACTCGGGAAGGTAAAAGGTGTTGTTTTTGGCAGGGCAAAAGATTATTCGCTTAAAGAAAAAGAGGAACTTAACAAGATTATCTTAAGTGTAATAAGGGATGAGTTTAGCATGAGTGATATTCCTGTAATTGTCGATATGGACTTTGGCCATACTGATCCGAAGTTAATTTTACCTTTGGGTTGTATGGTTAGTCTTAATCCGACAACTAAAGATATTACCTTAATGGAGAATCCTTTTGACTAAGGAAATAAAGGCAAGAGGAGCATATTGAATTTATCAATGAAGGAGGAAAGAGAATATGAATAATAAAATAATTTTGTGGCTTACTATTATCGGAAGCATTGCTATTGCTTTCTTGAGTTGGATTGTTTATGGAGAGAGTACATTCAAAGTAATATTTAGTGCAATTTTATTAGTCGCTGCCATCTTTTATTTAGCAGATTTCTCAAAAAGAAAGAAAACCGGCAGCTTAATCGCAACCTTGTTTTGTCTGTCTGTGGCCTTTACGCTTCTTGTTACTTTTTATTTGCCAGGTATATTTTCTCTGGTTTTGGCAATAATATCTTTAATACTGTTTATCGCTCTTATTTATACCTTTTTTAACAGAGAGAAATATTATTAAAAGGAGTAGAAATAATGAAACCTAAACCCCACTTAATTATCATCATTGGCTCATTTGTAATTACTGCGATCGTTTTATTTGCTGTTACATATTTCGGAAGTGTAACAAAAAGCAAGGAAATAAATGAGCTTGAGTATGTAACACCTGAAGAAATCGGCTGGTCATCCGTAAAACTGGAAGAGGCAGAAAACTATGCAGAACAAATCGGATCTGCGGCAGTTATGGCTCTCTATGAAGGAAAGGTATTCTTTTCCTGGGGAAAGATTAACCAAAAATACCTGATCCACTCCATCAGAAAACCTTTTCTTTGTGCCCTATATGGCATATATGTAAAACGAGGATTGATTGATCTTGATAAAAGTTTAGATGAGTTGGGAATAGATGATATCCCGCCCCGCCTTACACCGGAGGAGAAAAAGGCCACGGTAAGGGATTTGTTGATGTCTCGCTCCGGGGTCTATCATGAAGCAGCAGCCGAAGCACAAGTCATGATTAAAACCCGTCCGGAGAGAGGTAGTCATGCTCCCGGTACTTTCTTTTATTACAATAACTGGGATTTTAATGTATTAGGCACTATCTTTGAAAAACAAACAGGCAAGAAGATATTTGAGGCATTCAAAGAAGAGATTGCCGACCCCATAGGGATGCAGGATTTTCTTTTGTCAGATTGCGGATATCAACACGAATGGAAAAAGTCAAAACACCCTGCCTATCATTTCAGGATGACTGCCCGAGATATGGCCAGATTTGGTTTGCTTTATCAAAATAAGGGAAAATACGGAGATGAACAAATAATTCCTCCGGAGTGGATTGTGGAGAGCACAACTCCTTATTCGATTAACAATTTAGACGGGGATGGTTATGGGTATATGTGGAGTATAATCCCCGAAGAAGCAGGATTGGGAAATGGTTTTTATCATACCGGGACTGGCGTGCATTTTCTGGCTGTATTACCTGATGCAAAACTGGTATTAATTCACCGCGTAAACACAGATAAGGATTTTGACATTACCTGGAATGAGATTCGTCAGCTGATGTATATGATAGGAGAGGCACGCATCTCCGATTGAATTTTGCTATGGTGATAGAGGGACAACCATCCTCTTGCTATTTTTTTTATAGGAGATAAAAAATATATGAAGATAGATAATTATTCCGAGAAGAACAGGGAAGCTTGGAACGAAGCAGCTAGTATGCATAGAAAGAGCAGAAAAGTAGATTATACGGTATTGTTTAAGAATAAAAACTACTCTATGCTGGATACCACACTATCATCTCTTCTTAATAAGATATCATTATCCACTAGAACTGTTGCCCAGCTTTGCTGTAATAACGGACGCGAACTGCTATCGTTAGTGAACACTACAGGTGCGACGGGTGTTGGTTTTGATATCTCAGATGAGTTTATTGCAGAGGCAAGCGCAATTGCTAAATCTACCAATCTTAATTGTCAATTCGTAAGGACTGATATTTATGATCTTGATACTGAATATGATAACACTTTTGATTTAATCCTATTCACCGCAGGGGCATTAACCTGGTTTCATGATCTTGAGAGGCTGTTTGAATTAGTTAGAAGGATGTTAAAGCCGGAAGGGTATCTTGTAATTTATGAAATTCATCCTTTCACCAATCTGCTGGCATGGAAAGATGAACCTGTCTACGAAGCAGCGAATCCCTATAAAATTGTCTATAAATATTTCCGGGATACCCCATGGATTGACAATAATGGAGCTGACTACATCGGAAAGACCACATACAAATCTAAGACATTTACCTCATTTGCTCACAAACTATCCGATATTATAACGGCAATAGGCTCCAACGAAATTATAATTAAGGAGTTTACCGAGTATCCGCACGATGTATCAGCAGCCCTTGAATGTTTGGAGAAGGACAAAATTGTACCGCTATCTTACACAATCCTCGGCCAGAAGAGCAAAAAATAACCCTGCTTTTTCTACATGTAATTTCGGGTGAGAATAATTAATAAAAGTAAGAGATATAGGAAGAAATATTATTATCATAAGATGGTTATTTATACTGAGTAATTAAGTAATTTTTTCCTTTAATTTTATATATGATTTTTGTAATTTTTCTCTATTAAAAGGTTTGCCATGTCCGGGAAATAACTCTTGAGCTTTCGTATCGAGTAGCAGCTTCCAACTTTTTAGTAATATTGGTATATCATTAGCAAAGGGTGGAAACACTGTAGATTTATTGATAGGAAGTATGTTAAAACAAGTATCTCCCACAAAGGCTTCTCCCGAATCAAATACCACTGATAACGAACCTTCTG
>DAOUWX010000192.1 GCA_030666935.1 Atribacterota bacterium
AATTACAGCGAAAAGTAATATATTATATTTTTGAAAAAGATTTAACTCAGACTAAAACAGCTCGCAAACTGGGTATATCTCAAAGGCAGGTTTCTCGAATAAAAGACTCTGCCCTTAAAGACTTAAAAGAAAGTATCGGAAAAGATTAAATAAAAAAAATAAAGAGGATTATGATTATGGAATTAAATCCCGATAAAGAAATCAACGATAAAGAAATTTTAAAATATCAACCCTTAGTAAAGATTATTGCTAATAAGTTTAAAAATTCCGGTGAACCATTAGAAGATTTAGAACAGTTGGGATATATTGGCCTAATTAACGCTATAAATCTTTATAATAAACAACGAGAAGTGAAATTTGAAACCTACGCCTCCTGGTTTATATCCGGTGAAATCAGACATTATATCAGAGACAAACATCAACCTATAAGAATTCCCCACTGGATAACCGAATTAAATAGTAAAATAAACGAATATATAATAAACTATAAAGAAGAAACCGAGCAGACGCCATCTCTTAAGAATATTGCAGAGGAGTTTAACCTTACAGTAGAAGGAGTCAAAGAAGTATTAAAAGCCAGAGATGTAGTCCATGTGGTTTCTATTGACCAGGAAAATCGTAATTATGATTACAATGATTATCCTGTAATAGAAAAAATAAAGAATGACCACTATAAAAATTTTAGACTTCCTATAGAAGATTTAATCGCCTTAGAGCTTGCTTTGAATAAATTACAAAATTTACAGCGTAAAGTTGTTAATTATGTTTTTCTGAAAGATTTAACTCAAGCAAAAACAGCTAAGAAATTATCTATTTCTCAAAGGCAGGTTTCTCGAATAAAAAACGAAGCTTTAAAAACATTAAAAGAAGAACTTGAAAGCGACACAAAGTAGAGGTTCGATTCATCGAACCCGCTCCTACACTTCCCTCCCTCTTGAGGGGGGAGGATTAAGGTGGGGGTGAAATATTTTCTGTCATTGCGGGCACCGTTTCCGGTGCATGGTAATCTATCTTATATGTCATTGCGAGGAGCGAAGCGACGCGGCAATCCCAGGCCAACAGACATCTTTCCTGGCTAATAAAAAACATAGGAGCTTGATTTATTAAGCCCGTAAGGAGCTGAATACAATGCTCAAAAAAAAGGCTGTAGTAAAATATCAAAATGGTGAGATTATAAAAGGCTGGGTTGAAGATCTTCGACCCGACAGAGAATCGTTTATTTTATTCCCTCTTATTGAATATAGTGAAGAAGAAAATCTCGAAATTAAATTTTCTTCTCTTAAAGCAGTATTTTTCGTAAAAGATTTTATCGGAGATAAAAATTATAAAAAAATCAGAACCTTTAACGTTGACCTTAAAATAACTCCCAGCCAACGGAAGTTAATTGTGAATTTTTTAGATGATGAACATTTATATGGAACCAGTCACAGTTATGGTAGATACAAAGTAGGATTTTTTGTATATCCCGTCGACGCAAAAGATAACAGTGAGAGAATCTTTGTAGTTCATAAAGCAATAGAGAGCGTCCGCCTTATGAAAATCGAAATCTAAAATTAAGAAAGGAACATACAAATGATATCAAACAAAATTGTAGTAAAATTTAAAGATGGAAAAATCGTAAAAGGTTGGTCAACAGATTTTGGACCCAAAAAAGAGATATTTCATCTACACCCTCTCGAAGAATACGCTAAAGACATATTAGAAATAGAAATTTCTTCCCTCAAGGCAGTCTTTTTTGTAAAAGATTATAAAGGAGATAAAAATTATAAAAAAGCAAGGACTTTTGAGGGTCATCCTCAAGGAATTCCCAGTCAGCGAAAAATAGTAATTATTTTTAAAGATGGCGAAAATTTCTACGGTACTACTCATAGCTATGACCCGGAGAGAAAAGGATTTTATGTCTATCCCATTGACCCTAAAGACAATAATGATAGAGTTTTTGTAGTTAGCCCATCAGTAGATAGTGTTAAATTACAAAAATTCAACAGTGAAGACTTTCAAATATACGTCTACGAAACCGTATAATCTTTCCTCCCTAATATGATCGTAGGACAGGCTACCCCGCTTGTCTGCTAAACGTAGGGGTTCGATTCATCGAACCTGTATATTCTTTATGCTTGCCCCGTGAAGCCTTGCTTCACTCGGGTCATTCCCGCTCCTTCTTCTGTCATTCCCATGAAAATGGGAATCCATCCTTCTTATTTCTCTCCTCAATCGGTAAATTGGGTAATTGGAAATCGGTCAGTTAACTTATTTCTTTCTCTTTCTTAACTCGATACTATATACCCGATACTCGATACTTTCTTTAATGTCTTTGACAATAATGTATCATATATGATACCATATACACAAATACAATATCATTGCTACCGTAAGTAGCATAGCAATCTAATAAACAAATAGGTGATAAATATGAGCAATCAAAGAACACTTGTATTATTAGAACCCCCAGTTAGGGATTTAATAACACAAATGGCAAAAGAAAAAGGAATTTCAATTTCAAGTCTATGTAGGGATTTAATCTGTGAAGGATTAGAGATCTTTGAGGACAGATACTTCGATAGAATTGCATCTGAAAGGGAAGATAAATTTAATTGGGGAAATGGCTTAACACATGACGAAGTTTGGAATAAAAAACAAAAGTGAAAATTAAATATCATCCCAAAGTAAAAAATGAAGATATTCCAAGATTGAGTTCTAATATTGCTGTAAGAATAGAAAATGCCATTAGAAATCGTTTAATGGTTAATCCAATAAAGTATGGATTTTATCTTCGTGGAAGTTTAAAGGGCTATAGAAAACTACGAGTGGGGGATTGGCGAATTATTTATAGGATTGTTGATAAAGAAATAAGAATAATTGCTATTGGTAATCGAAAAGATGTCTATAAATTTGCCAATATTAGAAAATAAAATAATTCCCTTCTTTTTTTCTGCGTTTTCCTCACTAAATACTAACGACTGTTTTGACTGGCAGACTGGCCGACCGGCAGATTGGTAGACTGACCCTCCTGTCTAAAACCCCTACCATTTAGGAATAATATATATAAAAAGGATATCCAATGAAAAACAAAAAAGGTTTTGCCATAATTGGATTATTGTTAGCACTATCTATTATCGGGGTATTGGCCTTAATCGGGTTAAGAGTTTATAATGTTGATCAACAAGAAAAAACAAAAAGTAACATAATTTTGGAAAAAGCAAAAGATGTTCTGGTTCAAGCTAATGCTGAAACCATCCAAAGTTTAATACAGGCAGAACTTGCTGATAAAGATATTAATCGTGATGATGCGGTATATATAGCTCAAAATACAGGTTTATACAATCCCTTTAATGAGGCTACTATGAATACATCAGAATGGTTTCCGGAAAATGCTAACGCACCTGGGGAAATACAGATTACCTTAATTGGAGGAATATTTTATATCCAAGGATACGGAGCTGATGGTCTACTCCCCGATATACTCACCGCCAGAAGATAATTAACCATAAAACCGTAGGACAATCATCCCTTTTTATGTCATTCCCACGAAAGTGGAATCTATCCTTCCTATTTCTCTCCCTACAATTGGCAAAACGGTTAGTATATACTTTAGGGAAGCAGTTAGATAAAAAGGTTATATCTAGGTCTTTTTTCTATTTTTCATTAATTTATTTCCTTTCTCTTTTTTAGCTCGATACACGATACTCGATACTATATACTGTCTTTTTAATTGGTCAATTGGAGAATTGGCAAATAGGGGAATTATAAAAATATTAAAATATTTTTATACATCTTGTCTAAGACCTGCCAAATTTGGGAATAATATAAATAGAAGAGAATAAAAAGCTTTTAAAAAGTTGAAAAAGGCAAACTATCCGAAAGGGTAGGACGCAAAGTTATGGGTCTAAGGCATTGTCACTGAGAAAATTGTCATTGCGAGGAGCGAAGCGACAAAGCAATCTCGAATTACCTTAAACATTGTTATGACCGCCAGACTACCGACTTTGATTTTTTTTCACTAAATTCCTATTATACTAACTGAAAGAAATAAGCAAAATACAGACAAGGAAAATATAAAATAAAAACCAGGAGGTGATTGATTCCGGAGTAATAAAAAAAGTTGAAAAAGGTAAACTATCCGAAAGGGTAGGGCGCAAAGTTTAGGTCTAAAACATTGTCATTGCGAGACGCCTTCCTCTGTCATTGCGAGAAGCGAAGCGACGAAGCAATCTCGTATTACCTTATACAATGTTATGATTGCTAAACTGCCGATTTTTTAA
>DAOUWX010000115.1 GCA_030666935.1 Atribacterota bacterium
ACATACTGATGAAGGGGCAATGATGGCAGTAGCTGCCATAGCGAGCATTCCGATATTAATTGTATTTTTTAAACTATCTAAATATTTCCTGGGCGGTGCCGCCCTGTATTCATCAAGGAAAGGATAATAAAAATAATTATGGAGATACTTTATATTTTTGATATGGGGGGCGTTCTGTGTTGTGATTTTAATGATATTCCCATTATAAGCAATTATTTGGGAATTACGGAAGAAAATTTTTTTATTTATTCCGGTGAAAATTTTAGAGAACTTCTTGACGGTAAGATTAATAGTAATGAATTTTGGGTAAGATTTTCTTTAAGATATGGAAAGAAAGTAGAAGAAGAATTATTTGGTAAATTTTTTAACCCGGGAATAATCCAGGGGACAAAGGATATAATAAAACAGCTTAAAAGTGATTCAAGGGTTGTTTGCGGTACTAATACTCTTGATTCGCATTATTACTATCTTTTAAATCAAGGTGCTTACGATATCTTCGATGAGGTTTATGCCTCTAACTTAATGGGAATATCCAAACCTGACCCGGATTTTTACTGGCATATTTTAAATAAGGAGGGAATTAAACCCGAAAATACAATTTTCGTAGATGATACCGAAGAGAATATCATTTCTGCTCAGAAAATCGGTATTAACTCTATCCTTTTTATCGATCCCGATTCTTTAAGACAGCAAATAAAAACATTAAGTCTTTGCGAATGATTATAAGGATTCATTAATTTTTTATAAAAAAAGAAGGGAATAAAAAATTTGTGTAGAATAATATATATAATAGTAATTTAAAAAAATCTTTCAAGCCGAATTGCACATGGAAGTACAATTTAGTAAAAATTAAATTAAATAGGGAGGTGGTAAGAATAAATCAAAGATGATTTGTTTTCTAAATGAGTAAAAAAATACAAAAAGGAGAGATTAAAAATGAAAAGTAAAGTTACTTTTTTTCTAATTGTAGTTATGGTAATGGTGATATTTTCCGGAATTAGTTGGGCAGCCGATACAAAAGTTTTAAAGTTAAGTCATCTAAATCCTCAACAACCCAAAGAAATTGCTACTGCAGCTATGACCCAGGTTTTTAAATCTATGGTTGAAAGCGGAACTAATAATGAAATAGTGGTTGAGATTTATCCTAATGGTGTTTTGGGAAATGAACGTGAAAGCATGGAGCAGGTACAAACCGGGGTAACCCAAAGTTATATTGCTTCAGGTGGAGGAATGTCCATTTTTTACCCCCTATTTTCTATAGTAAATATTCCTTTTTCTATTACCGATTATAGTGTGGCTTACGAAGTATACGATGGACCTTTTGGCAATGAACTTGCTAAAGATATTGAAGTAAAGACCGGGTTTAAAGTATTAGCCTTTGGTGAATCTGGAGGATTTTTTCAGTTAACCAATAGCAAAAGAACTGTTCAAAAACCAGATGATATGAAAGGTTTAAAAATCAGAACAATGACCATTCCTATTCATATGGAATTTATGCGGTCTTTAGGAGCATCAGCTACTCCCATTGCCTGGGCAGAGGTGTACACTTCTTTGCAGACAGGGGTAGTAGATGGCCAACATAATCCCGCACCGATTATAAAAATAGGTAAATTAGAGGAAGTCCAAGAATATTTATCTTTAACTAATCATATGTATACCCCTTATGTTTGGGTAATAAATAATGAATGGTTTAATGCTTTGACCGACCAGCAGAAGGTCGTACTTGAAGAAGCAGCTCGGGTTGCTAATGTTGCAGGTAGAGGAGTGAATCGTTTAATTGAAACCTCAGATGAAGGTGTACCATATTTAGCTACCAAAATGGAAGTCTATAAACCAACTGCCGAAGAACTGCAAATGTTTAAAGATGTTACCATTCCCGCAGCAATGGAATTTATCGAAAATGAGTACAAAGAAGAGGGAAAAGAATTAGCTCAAAAATATTTAGATGCAATTAAAAAAGCACAAGATGCTCTAGGCTTATAATTAAGTAAAATAGAGGGGGGGGATTAATTTATCCTCCCTCTATTTTAATATCTATTAAAACATTTTTATGGAGATAGGAAATTGAAACAAAAAACAATTTTTAAAAAAGCCAATATCTTGGGAAATTATTTGGCTAAAATTACAATTTTCGTTGTAATTATATTAGCAGCTGTAATGGTTTTAACTGTTTTAGTAGGTATTTTCTTTAGATACGTTCTCTTTAATTCACTGAGTTGGTCTGAAGAATTAGCCAGATATCTTATGATCTGGGCTGCGTTGTTAAGTATAAGCATTGGAATAAAAGATAAAGAACATGTAGGTATACAATTAATTATCAGAAATATACCAATAAAATATGCACGAATATTAAATTTTTTAGTTAATATTATTATTTTAATTTTTTTAGGTGTGTTAAGTTATAAAGGAATGTTTATAGCAGTTAAAGCTATCCCTCAGCTTTCTTTGGGGTTGGGAATTAGTATGTTCTGGGCATTATTAAGCATTCCGGTATCCGGGGTACTTGCAATCATTCAACAAATAATCCAAATTATTAATAGTTTTAAACCAGATATAACTTTTAATGAATTATTAGGAGAGACGGAAGTAGAAGAGGCGTTAAAAGAAGTGAGCGTTTTAAAATAAAAATTAGGGAGTAATAATAATTATGCTCGGGTTTATGGGTTTATGTTTTTTAATAATGCTCTTTGCGGGGATGCCTATAGGATTTGCTTTGGGTGCTACTGCTCTGTTTATTTTTTTAAAAATGGATATGCCTATCTTATTTAATATGGTTCCTCAGAGGTTTTTTGCGGGATTGGATATGTTTACTTTAATGGCAATGCCTTTTTTTATTCTGGCAGGTCAAATTATGAACAAATCAGGAATAACTACAAGATTAGTCAGTTTTGCAAATGTGTTAGTGGGGCATTTACGGGGTGGTTTAGCTCATGCAAATATTGTTGCCAGTATATTTTTTGCAGGAATGACCGGGGCAGCCGTATCAGATACAGCTGCAATCGGGACTATGTTAATACCGGCGATGGTGGAAGATGGATATGATAAGGATTTTAGTGCTGCTATAACCGCAGCATCTTCTATTATTGGTCCCACTATTCCTCCCAGCAATATGATGATTATCTATGGTTCGTTAATGGGCGTATCCATTGCCGGATTATTTGCAGCTGGAATTTTACCCGGTTTGTTGTTGGGATTAATATTAATGATATTGGCAGGATATATTTCTTATAAGCGGGGTTACCCCAAAAAGGAAAAGCGAGCTACATTATTGGAGATGTTGAAAGCTTCTAAAGAAGCGATTTCAGCATTACTTATGCCTGTAATAATTTTAGGGGGAATTCTATCAGGCATGTTTACCCCTACCGAAGCCGCAGCTATAGCAGTTGCTTATGCTTTTATAGTCGGTACTTTTGTTTTTAAAACAGTAAAATTATCGGATATCCCGAAATTGTTAGAACAAACCGCCCGAACCACCGGAGTAGTTTTTTTAATAATTGCATCGGCTTCAATTTTAGGTTGGATTTTGGCTTCTGAACGTATACCGGAACAGATTGCCAATACATTTTTAACTATTAGTCATAACAAATATGTTATTTTATTAATGATTAATATTTTAATGTTGATTGTGGGAATGTTTATGGACATTGCTGCTGCCTTAGTTATATTAGGTCCAATTCTACATCCTTTAGCGGTTAGTGTCGGTGTTCCTCCTATTCAATTTGGTATTGTCATGGTTCTTTCTTTAAATATAGCGCTAATGACTCCCCCGGTGGGAGCTTGTTTATTTGTAGCCTGTGGAATATCCAAATTATCCTTAGAGGCAATAAGTAAAGCAATCTGGCCTTTTATTGTTGCAGAAGTCATAGTATTATTTATAATCACATTTTTTGAGCCTCTTTCAATGTTTGTACCTCGATTATTTGGCTTTTAAATATTTGTCTGGTTACGTGAAATCACATCATCTATTAATAATCCAAAGGAAAAATATTTATTATTTTCTTAAATGTGATTTGCGATAAAAGGAAAGGAAAATTGAATTTATAACAGAATAAAGTTTTGTTTTTATTATAAAAGTAGATGCTCGCGCTAATGTCTGAGGGTATCTACTTTTTATTTTTTTAGATAACATATAAAAAATTTTTAAAATTTTTTTGACAAGTTATAAATAAGTCTTTATAATAATAAGTATGACTGTAGGAGGTATGATGAATTGTGTCTAGAATTAAGTATTCTCCTCTTTATCTGGAAGCAAAGATAGAATTAATAAAAATGATTAAAAAAGGTGATTTTAAAAATAATAAATTACCTCCGGAAGATAAACTTTCTGAAATGTTAGGAATAAGCCGCTCAACCATCCGAGAAGCCTTAATAACTCTTGATCGAGAAGGAATAATAACCAAGAAACAAGGAATAGGAAATTTAATTCATAAAAGCACCTTAGAAACTAAAATGAGAATTGATTTAATTCGAGATTTTCTTAAATTGTTAGAAGACGGTGGTTATAAGGCATCGGTAAAAAGAATTAAGTCTGAATGGATAGATAAATTAACTCAATTTTACATAAAAATACCTTCCTTTTTTAAAGATAAAAAATATTATTTAATTGAATTTCTCTACTTCGCTGATAACCAGCCTGCAATATTAGCTACAAATATTATCCCCCAATCTGTTTTAAATTTGACCCCAAAAGATGAAGAAATGCCTTTTGATAGTTTTAAAAAATATTTAATTTTTTTAAACAAGTATACCAACGAAGAAATTTCTCATTCGGTTAGTAAATATGCCCCATATAAAGCTAATCAAATAATAAGTGAAATATTAAAAATAGAAGAAAATGAATCAATAATTACACGAGAAGAATTTTATTATGGAATATTTGATAAATTGCTTTGTTATTCTGAAATTTTTTTTCATCCTCATTTGATTAATCTTAATATGGTACATAAATTAGATCAATAATTGCTTATTACTTAGGCTTTTTGTTGCTTTTTTAATAATAGTTTATTTTTAAAAGATATGAGCCCAGCTATTTATTTTAATCAATACATTTAAAAATTAAATTATTATCTAATATTTTCTAATGATGAGGGTTAGTGTAAGATAATTTTTCATTCAAAAAATATAATTAGAATTATGAATAATAAAAATTTTAACAATTTCTATTGTTTACTATTTTTCGGAGGCAAAAACTAAAAATCGTAAAGAGAAAAAAATACCATAAATTGTATTGCATAAGAAATAAAGAAGGGACATTAATATGAAGAGAATAATCGAACATCCAATTTTGGGGAAAGAAAAAAAAAGAAAAAAAATTAAAATTATTGTAAACGGAAAAAATATGTATGCCTATAAAGGGGAGACTATTGCTGCAGCCTTAATAGCTAATAGCCATAGGGGTTTTAGCTATACTCATCGCTTTAATCTCCCTCGTGGATTTTTTTGTGGAATAGGGCAATGTACCGATTGTTCTATGATTGTAAACGGAGTGCCCAACATTAGAACTTGCGTTACCAGAGTTGAAGAAGGAATGATAATTGAAACGCAATATGGATATGGAGATAAGGATGAAAACAATGAGGGAAGTTGAACTTTTAGTGGTAGGTGCAGGTCCCGCTGGTTTAGGAGCGGCTATAGAAGCCAGTCGTTACGGTGCTAAAGTTTTATTGGTAGATGATAAAGATAAACCGGGTGGACAGCTTTTTAAACAAATTCATAAGTTTTTTGGCTCAAAAGAGCATTTAGCGGGTACCAGAGGTTTTAATATCGGCTCACATTTACTTAAGGAAACAGATTCCCAGGGTGTAGAAATTTCTCTTCAGACAAAAGTTTTAGGAATTATGGAAAAAGACATTATTTCACTATTGGTTAAAGAAAAAGAAATTAAATTATTAAAGACTAAAAGGGTAGTTTTAGCAACAGGGGGAGCTGAAAAAGCTCTTTCGTTTCCTGGCTGGACCTTGCCAGGAGTTATGAGTGCCGGAGCTGCCCAAACTTTGATTAATATTGAACGAGTCTTGCCAGGAAAAAGAATTCTTATGGTAGGTTCTGGTAATGTTGGTCTAATTATAGGTTACCAAT
>DAOUWX010000332.1 GCA_030666935.1 Atribacterota bacterium
TAATTTTTTACTTCTGCCTTAGCCATATTAACGCGTACACCCTTACAAAACATTTCCTTAGAAGAAAGCAATAATTTATTTAATAATTTCTTTTGAGCTATGCTAAGACCTATATTTATAAAATTGGCTACAACTTTTAATTTTATACCTTTATCAAACAAATAAGAAATGCTGTTTATATCATCAATCGTAGTAGTTGAAAAAGTAAGCGAACCAGTATCTTCATAAATCCCCAGGGCAAACAGGGTTGCTTCAATAGGACTGATTTCCAAATTCATTTTCCTTATTTTTTTCAGCATTATGGTAGTAGTTGCCCCTACTTCTTCTATTAGATTAATGTCCCCTTTAATATCGTCCGCAGTAGAGGGATGGTGATCATATATATGAATTTCTAAATCTCTCTTATTTATTACATTAGCAAATAGGCCAATACGTTTTTTTATTCTAGTATCAACTATTATCAATTTAGTAATCTCTTCTATTTTAATTAGCTTAAGAGGGGTTATCTCTATCAAATCACCATACATAGAGATAAATTTTCTTACATTTTTTTCTATGGCTCCGGTAAATACTAAAAGAGCGTTTTTATATATCTTTTTGGCTGCTACCATGGCAGCTAAAGAATCAAAATCAGTACTTTGATGACTAATAATTAATTCCAACTGATTACCCTCTTTTTTAAATTTATTCATTTAAAATTATAGCATAAATAAACAGTATATAGTATATAGTTAAGAAAAAAACGTGGAGCATTTAGCATAGAGCGTAGAGTAAGAAAAGAAGAAGAAGAAGAAGACAGAAGACAGAATACAAGAGTCAAAAGATAAGATAGTATCGAGCATACAGAAAGGAAAATAAGAGAGAGAAATAGAATTCAAGAGCGTAATTTGTATCTCGTTGAGAATTAGTTAGCTAGTTACTGGTTTGCTGGATAGATAGCTTAACACTGATTTATCAATCGACTAACTCTTTAAACTATCCGCTATACGCTGTACGCTATACGCTAGTTTTACTATACGCTATACGCTATTCCCATTCTTTAACGCCTTCCTGGCTGATAGTAGCCAAGATTAGTGGTAATTTTTTGGGTTTTTTGTCTCCTATAACAAACGAGGAGAACAATTTGTTCTTTGCTTCTTTTAATTTTTCTGAATCATTATAATACACTTCGGCTAAATCTTCGTTAATCTTAACCTTATTGCCTACTTTCCTTTTTAAAATAATTCCCACGGATAAATCAATTTCTGATTCTTTTTTCTCTCTTCCTGCCCCTAAAAGCATGGCACTCTCACCAATTAATCGTGAATCTATTTTTTGTATATAGCCATTAATATCAGCTTTAATTTTTGTACAATATTTAGCCGAAGGCAATAATTCCGGCTTATCTACTACTTTTGTATTGCCGCCCTGAGCGGCTATCATCTCCTTAAATTTATTAAAAGCTGTCCCCTCTTTTAGTATTTTTTCTAATCTGCTTCTTCCTTCCTCATAGTTCTTTGCTGCTCCGCCTAATTTTAGCATATGAGCACCAAGAACCAGGCAAAGGTTACGTAAATCTTTCGGTCCTCTATTTTCTAAAATATCAATAGCCTCTTTAACTTCCAAGGAATTACCGATAGCAAAACCCAGAGGTTCATCCATATTTGAAACTACCGCTACAGTCTCTTTACCCAACTCCAATCCTATATCTACCATTATTTTCCCTAATTTCAAGGCATCTTTATATTCTTGCATAAAAGCACCACTGCCGGTAGTAACATCTAATACAATAGCATCTGCACCAGCAGCTAATTTTTTACTCATAATACTGCCTACGATTAAGGGAATGCTTTCTATCGTTCCGGTGACATCCCTTAACGCATATAATTTTTTATCTGCCGGAGCTAGATCTGAAGTAGGACTGATAATTGATGCTCCGACTTTCTTAACGATGTCTATAAATTTATTCAGGCTTAATTCTGTTTTAAACCCTTTGATTGATTCTAACTTATCTATTGTACCGCCGGTATGACCTAAACCCCGCCCTGACATCTTGGCTACCGGAACACCTGCTGCTGCCACCATGGGGGCTAGAGCAAGGGTAGTAGTGTCTCCTACTCCACCTGTACTATGTTTATCGACCTTAATACCGGGAATAGAACTAAGATCAATAATTTTTCCGGAATTAACCATAGCCATAGTTAGATATTTTATTTCGTTAATATCCATTCCTTGAAAATAGATAGACATCAGCATGGCAGACATTTGATAATCCGGTATTTCCCCTTCATCAAATTCTTTTATAACGTAATCTATTTCTTTTTCACTTAATTTTAGACCATTTCTCTTCTTTATAATTAAGTCACAAAATCTCAATTGGAATCTCCTCCTAAGTCTGATTTGTATCTCGTATCTCGTGAAGATAGTTAGCCGGTTAGCCAGTTTACCGGTTACCCGGTTGAAGAATTAA
>DAOUWX010000045.1 GCA_030666935.1 Atribacterota bacterium
GGAGATAGTTTTTCCCGGATACTTACCGGAATGTTTCACAGCCGGGTGGAATATCCCGATGAGGATTTAATAAAAAAAATAAAAAAAGAGGGAAAAATGAATGGAAATTCTAATAAAAAATCAGCAAAGAATAATAAAGATAAATCAAGGAAAAATAAAAGGGATAATAAAAAAGGTTCTGCAACATCTAAAAGTTGATAAAAAAACTGAAATCAGTGTTTTATTTACTGATGATAAATTTATCAGATCGCTGAATGATAAATATCGAGGAATTGATAAACCAACCGATGTTTTATCTTTTAGTTTGCAAGAAGGAACTGTTAAATCTCCTGAAGTGAAGAGTGATAAGCTTTTAGGAGATATAATTATCTCCGTAGAGACCGCCCAAATGCAGGCAGCTACTTTAAATCATAGTATAGAAAGAGAGTTAACAGTATTACTAATTCATGGCTTATTACATTTAACCGGTTATGATCACGAAGAAGACAAAGGTTATAAAATTATGCGGGAAAAAGAGAGCGAAATCTCGAAAATATTTGCTTTGTAACATGATGTTTAATATAATAAAATTAGTTATTATAATTATTTACTTTTTCAGGTTATATTAACCTAAAAAATAAATATCTGGAACAAATACTTAACATAGATTCACCAAACAAAAAATCTTAAAAAATGGGAGGTGGGACGCAGACCAATAGATTATTTGCTTTTAGTTAGTATGTAAGATTATGTTTCAAAAAATTAGAAAAATTAAAGGAGATTCTATTAATGTTAAAAAGTAAGACAATATTAATTTTAGTATTGGCAATTAGTTTAGTAATAGGAATGTTCAGTTTTGGGATGGCTGCCGAAAGACAATTTGTAGCTATTGCTACCGGCGGAACCGGTGGAACTTATTATCCTTTAGGTGGAGCCTTGGCCCAGATGATTTCTAATAATGTTGAAGGCTTAATAGTTACTGCTCAATCGGGTAATGCTTCTGTAGCAAATTGTAATTTAATCAGCAGAGGCCAGATTGAAACTGGTTTTTCACAAGCTAATACAACTTATTGGTGTTATACTGCTACAGGGATATTAGAGGGTAAAGAGCCTATTACTAATTTAAGGGGTATTGCTTCTTTATACCCGGAAACTATTCATATAGTTGCTACCAAGGCTTCCGGAATTAATACTATAGAAGACTTCAAGGGGAAGAAAGTTGGAGTGGGTGCACCTAACAGCGGAACTGCTGCTGATGCTGAAATAATATTAAATGCCCATGGTATTACCTTTGATGATATTCAGGCAGATTTTTTAAGCTTCAATGAAGTTGCTCAGCGTTTGATCGATGGCCAAATAGATGCAGGTTTTACCACTGCTGGTTTCCCTACTTCCAGTATCATTAATATAGCTACCAAAAGAGATATTGTATTAATTCCTATGAGTGCAGAAAAGATAAAAGAATTATGTGAAGCTATTCCTTATTACGGTGCTACCGTTATCCCTGGTGGACTGTATAAAGGAGTAGATGAAGATGTTCCAGCTCTTGCTACACCAGCTTTATGGGTCTGTGATGCCAAATTATCACCTACCTTAGTCTACAAAATGACTAAAGCATTATGGGAACACCGAGATGTATTAGAAAAAGTACATTCTCAAGGCAAAAATATTACTTTGGAAACTGCCATTGACGGTATAGGAATTCCTTTACATCCGGGTGCAGAATTATACTACAAAGAAGTTGGTTTAGTTAAATAAGTTTAGGAAAGTAAAATCCGGGTATCATAAAAAGAGAATATTTTTCTATGGTACCCGGAATTAATTTATTATGTTAAAGAAAAAATATATTGCGCCTGTTGGATTGATTATTACCTTAATTATTATTATAATTATATTTTATATTCCGATATATACCCTGGAACTCAGGCCTTTTTCTGATGGTGAAATAGTTTTTTCACAAAAAGTCCAACCAGGGGATAAATTTACTTTAAAATATACTCACTCCGTAGCCTTATCTCCCGTTTGGGAAATATTTATCATCGATAAAGATTATCAGATTGTATTAATTGAAACTGATTTTCTTGATCACGGAGCAGGGCTCCCTTATACAACTTTTGAAAATGAAATATTTGTGGAAGAAGAGGGTAGATTTAAAATAAAAAATATGCACAGGATTATACCTGCACCATTTCATTATAGAATTGGGGAGGTAAGAGAAAATATTTTCTATTTCAAAGGCGAAGAAATTAATTTATCTTCATCATTAGGAGATAGATTATTAACTCTTGAAATAGGTAGGAATAATTTATTTAATTATCTTATAGGAGGAAGCTTATAAATGGTTGAAGATGTAAAAACTGAGAATAAAGAAATAGATGTTCAGAAACTTATGGAACAATATGATTCAGAATCAAGAATTAGAAGACCTCTCGGTATCGCGGCTATAATCATTTCTATTATTGCTATATCTTTTTCGGCTTTCCAATTTTACACCGGAGGATTTGGTCTGCTTTTAGCCCTAAAACAAAGAGCATTTCATCTGGCTTTTACTTTGTGTTTAGCATTTCTTGTTTACCCCGGTAGTAAAAAAAGTTTTGACAAAAATAAAAACAAAATACCTTTTATGGACATAGTTTTGGCTGTATTAGGAGCAGGGGTATGTTATTATTTGGTTGCATTTTACGATGCTATGGTGATACGCTCCGGTTTGCCTACTACGCTTGATTTAATTGTAGGGGGCTTGACTATCATATTAGTCTTGGAAGCAACCAGAAGAATTATCGGCTCTGCTCTCCCTATAGTAGTAACTGTATTTTTATTGTATTCTTATTTCGGGCAGATAATGCCGGGATTCTTCGCTCATCGAGGGTACTCATTGGAAAGAATAATAGAGCATTTATATTCGGGAACAGAAGGAATATTCGGAATACCCTTAGGTGTATCGGCTTCTTTCGTTTTTCTTTTTATTCTGTTCGGTGCAGTTTTAAATAAGACCGGGATGGGTAAATTTTTTATCGATGTTTCTATGGCGGTTGCCGGTCATACCACCGGGGGACCAGCTAAGGTTGCGGTTATCGCCAGTGGATTTATGGGCTCTATAAATGGAAGTTCAGTGGCAAATACTGTAACTACCGGTAGTTTTACCATTCCTTTAATGAAGAGCATAGGTTATCGAAAAGATTTTGCCGGCGCTGTAGAAGCAGCAGCTTCTACAGGCGGACAGATACTACCACCGGTAATGGGAGCAGCTGCCTTTGTAATGGCTGAATTTTTAGGGATTCCCTATATTAGAATTGCTGCTGCGGCGGTTATTCCAGCTGTAATATATTATATTGCCGTTATGACAATGGTTCATCTGGAAGCTTGCAAATATGGATTAAAAGGTCTTCCTAAAGAGCAGCTTCCCAAATTAGGCAAAGTAGTGAAAGCCAGGGGTCATTTAATTATCCCCATACTTGGTTTAGTATATCTATTGGTAAGAGGATATACCCCTCTCTTTTCTGCTTTTTGGGCAATTGTCATGAGCCTGGCTATAAGTATGGTAAAATCTGAGACCCGTTTAAATTTAAAAAAATTAGGTGAAGCCTTCGAAGATGGAGCCAAGAGCGCATTAGTTGTAGCAGTGGCTTGTGCCTGTGACGGAATGGTAGTCGGAGCAGTAACTCTTACCGGCTTAGGATTAAAGATTGCCAATGGACTTGTGATGTTGGGTGGCGGTAATCTTATGCTAACCCTATTCTTCACCATGATTGCCTCCATTTTGTTGGGGATGGGACTTCCCACCACTGCTAAATATATAATTTTATCAATTATGGCTGCCCCTGCTTTGGTCGATTTGGGAGTACAACCTTTGGCTGCCCATCTATTTATTCTTTACTTTGGAGTAATAGCCGATCTTACCCCGCCGGTTGCGGTAGCCGCTTATGCCGGGGCAGGAATATCAGGCGGTAATTCCATGAAGACTGGATTTATTGCCGTGAGATTAGCAGTAGCGGGATTTATGATTCCATATTTATTTGCCCTTGATCCCGGATTGTTATTTATAAATAGCACAATTGGACATACTTTATTATTAGTTGTTACTGCTTTAGCCGGTGTATTAGCTTTAGGAGCAGCTGCTGGTGGATATCTCCTTGACCATGTTAAAATATTTGAAAGAGTTATATTAATTATTAGTGCACTTGCTCTATTAACGCCCGGGTTATTAACTGATGGAGTAGGTATTGTTTTATTGGCAGGAGTATTGATATCACAAAAGATGAGAATATCGAAGAAGGCCGAATTGGCCTAGCATAATTAAAAGTTATAGTATTTGTTAATTTTAATTCTCAGTAATTTTGTAACTCGAAACTGTTAGATTAGGAATCTAAAGTCAAACAATAATTTATTCTTTTAGATTCCTAATCTAACTGAACAAAAACAGACACGTTATCTGTTTTAAATTGATTAAAATGGTCGATATTTTAGAATAGACTTAACGGTTTTTTAAAAAGTTGCGGTGATTATTTTTTGGATGACCCTCTTAATTTAATAATATTGATATTTGAAGTTATCGCTTTATTAGGTTTTATAATATTATCTGCCTTTTTTTCCGGTACAGAGACCGCTCTCTTCTCACTTAATAAGCTGCAATTAAAAAAAATACAAAAAGAAGAAGAGAATAATCGGCAGGTTAAATCAATTATCAGACTTCTTGATGACCCTCAAAGAACACTAATCTCTATTTTAATCGGGAATATGTTCGTAAACATTTCAGCTTCTTCTTTGGCTACTTATTTGGCTATAAAACTTATTGGTAATATAGGCGTAGGTATTGCCAGTGGAATAATGATTTTTGCCATACTTGTTTTCGGAGAAATTGTCCCGAAATCATTAGCTGTTGCTAATGCCGAGGACATTTCCAAAAGAGTTGCCAGACCGATAGAAATAATTTCCACCGGGTTGTTCCCCTTAATTAAATTTTTTAAAGTAATAATTAGTGCCATGTATTACTTTTTTGGAAAAAAAAGCGTTAAAGAGAAAAAGGAAATTACCGAAGAAGATTTGATAACCCTGATAGATGCTGGCAAGGATGAGGGAGTGATAGAAGAGGAAGAGAATGAAATGATTAGAAATATATTTGAATTTAGCGATACTATGGTAAAAGAAGTAATGATACCCCGGGTAGATATGGCCTGCATCTCTTCTGATACCAGGTTAGGTTCAATATTAAAACTGATTAAAAAAATGGGGCATTCGAGAATCCCTGTGTATGAAGAAACTATAGACAATATTATAGGAATATTGTATGCCAAGGATCTTTTAGGTATATACCAGCAATGGTATACTTCAAAAGAAAGGTTTGATTTAAGGGGGATAATAAGGGAGACTTACTTTGTTCCGGAAAATAAAAAAATAGACGAACTGTTGGATATTTTTCAGAAAGACAGAATTCAAATTGCCATTGCTATTGATGAATATGGGGGGACAGCAGGATTGATTACCATGGAGGATGTGGTAGAGGAAGTAGTAGGCGAGATAATTGATGAATACGATAAAGAGATAAAATTGTTTGAGATAGCTGAAAATAATGCGGTCATTGCTGATGCAATAATAAGCATTGACGAGATTAATGAAATTCTAAACATCAAAATACCGGAAAATGGTTTCGAGACCCTGGGTGGTTTTATTTTTGACCTGTTGGGCAGGGTGCCTGAGAAAGGTGAAAAGATTAAGTATCAGAATTGTCAAATGATAATAGAACAGGTGGTAAAAAATAGGATTAGAAGGGTGAAGATAATAAAAGAATTACCGCAGAATGAAAATAATATTCCGGGTAAAGATGCATAGGAGGTAAGGAAATTTTGACAGAATGGTGGATCAGAGTCAGTCCTTTTATATTATTTATATGTATATTCATTGCTGCTTTTTTTTCCGGTGCGGAAACTGCAGTTATCTCTACCAATAAACTGCATCTTAAATATTTAGCCAAGATAGGAAATAAAAAAGCTATAATAGTATATAATTTAATTAAAAAGCCCGATAAATTTTTAAGGGTAGTTTTAATTGGAACTAATATAGCAATAATCGTATCTTCTACCGTTTCCTCTGCCCTGGCAATGCATATATGGGGTGACAAGGGAGTTACTATTTCAATATTGCTTACTACTCTAATAATTTTAGTTTTTTGCGAGGTAATTCCTAAAACTATTGCTCAAAATAATTCACAAAAAATTTCGATTAAGTCAGCTTACTGTTTAAAAATTTCATCTTATATCCTTTTCCCCTTTGAAGTCTTTTTCAGTTGGGTATCGAACTTTATCATTAGAATCTTTACCGGCAAGAAGTATGTAACTAAAAATGCTTTTTTCACTAAAAAAGATTTAAAATTAATTTTTGAAGTCGGCGAAAAGGAAGGCGCGCTAGAGAAAAAGGAAAAGGGTATGATTGAGAGAATTTTAAATCTAAATGATATTTTTGTTAAGGATGTAATGATACCCCAAAAATATATGATAGCTGTTGAAGAGAATACTTGCCTAGAGGAAGCTGTAGAATTAATGAACAAAGAAGGTCTTTCCAGAATACCGGTTTATAAAAAAAATATAAATAATATCATAGGTTTTATTTACGCCAAAGATTTCCTTATCGGAGATTTTGAAAAGAAATTAAGTAAAAGTATAAGTTTATTAGGTTTGATACATCCACCTTATCTGGTCTCGGAAAATAAAAGAGTTACTACTCTTCTGAAAGAATTTCAGATAAAGAAAATTCATATCGCGGTAGTAATTAACAAAGATAAAAAAATATCCGGAGTAGTTACCATAGAAGATTTATTAGAGGAGATTTTTGGAGAGATAGAAGATGAATTTGATAGAACCAAAAAATTATGAAATAATTTAAAAATTAAAGAAAGAGGATAAATTATGAAAAAAGAAACATTGAGCAAATCATTTTTCTACAGGTTTATGTTGTTATTTTTTATCTTATTTATATGTTTTACTATAAATAATAATATTTACGCTAATACTACAAGACCCCTAGCTATAATGATCGGTAATTCACCTGAAGAAGTAATCCACCAAACTGGTCTGAATAAGGCAGACATAATCTATGAGGCGAATGTAGAGTACCCTTTTACCAGATTGATGGCTATATTTAATAATAGTAATGAGGCCATAGTAGGGCCGGTCAGAAGCAGCCGGTATTATTTTTCCAGATTGGCTGTAGAGTGGTCTGCTATCTTTGCTCACTGTGGAGGGCAAAGCTTAAAGAACGAAAGGATGGTTAATTTAGACCAGATGCTTTATCCTTCCCCTTATTGGCGGGATAAAAATATCGGAGGGTGGATAAATCTTTTTGCTAAAACCCAAAATATAAGAGAGAAGAGCAGGAAAATGGGTTTTCAGGAAAATGTAAATTTAGATAACCATTTACTCAGTTTAAGAACACTAAATTTATCTGGAGGGGATATCACCAAAATATCCATTAAATATAACCAAAAATATACCATATCTTATGAGTATAAAGCTAGTACTAATACTTATTTAAGGTATATAAATTCTAAGCCCCATCAGGATAGTAAAACTCTTAAACCTATAACTGTTTCCAATATAATAATCCAGTATGTTCCGGTTGGAAAGATTATCGGCGATAAAGATGGAAGGTTGGAAGTAGAGGTGATTGGAGAAGGTATAGCCAAGGTGTTTTATGGAGGGAATTATTTTTTATCCAAATGGGTTAAAAAATCCAAAGACCACCCGACTGTATATTATGATAGACAGGGGAACGTTTTAAACTTAAACCAGGGGAATATATGGATTCATTTGGTGCCAGAGGAAACAAAGGTGTGGTTTAAATAAGGAAGGTGAAAATACTGTGAAAAAAGAATATATGAAATTAATTAAAGGAGCAGAAAAAGCCAGAAAAAAGGCCTATACTCCCTATTCTAAATTTAAAGTGGGAGCTGCTATTCTCACCGTTGATGGTAAGATATTTACCGGCTGCAATATTGAGAACGCATCTTTTGGTTTGGCCGTATGCGCAGAAAGAGTGGCTATTTTTAAAGCTATTTCAGAGGGTTCAACTAAATTTGAAGCTATAGCCGTTATTGGTGATACAGATAAACCCTGTTCTCCCTGTGGCGCCTGCCGACAGGTAATATCAGAATTTGGTGAAGATATCCCTTTGATTATGGCGAATTTAAAGGGAGATATTAAGATTAAAAAAATAAAAAAATTGCTTCCTGAAGCATTCGGTAAAAACGATCTTTTATAGCGGAGATTATCTTATAGTATGTTGTATAAAACAGAAGGTATAGTCTTAAAAAGTATGGAATACGAAGAAGCTGATAAGATTGTTACTATATTCACCAAAGATTACGGTAAGATAACCGCCATTGCCAAAGGAGTTCGAAAGACAAAAAGTAAATTCGGAAGTAGTTTGGAAATATTAACTCACTCTGTCTTTTTGTTTTATAAAGGCAGAAATATTGATATTGTCAGTCAGACCGAAATATTAGAATCATTTTTCTCAACGAGTAAAGAAGTTAATAAATTTGCTTTTGCCGCCAATTGCGTAGAGGTAGTTAACAAATTAACCGAAGAGCGGGAAATAAATATTGGTCTGTTTAATTTACTAAAAGAAGTTTTATATTATTTGAGGATATCTAATGATCCGAAATTGCTGACATTATCTTTCAAATGGCAAACTATGTCAATTTTAGGATATAGACCCTCTCTTGATCATTGTTGTAGATGTAATAAAAGAGTAGAAGACCAAAAAGATATGCATTTTAATATAAAAGAAGGTGGACTGGTATGTAATAATTGTCTGGTTAATGATAAAGAAGAGTGTGTTAAAGTTTCTATTTATTTTAATAAATTAGTAAGGAAAATACTAATTACACCTTTATCTACCATATCCAGCGCTACCATTCCTGATGAAAGGATGAAAGAGTTAGAGAAAATAACTGATTTATACATTGCCTATCATTCGGAGAAAACTTTTAAAACAGATAGATTTTTGAAAAATCTCTAATTAGATGGTTACCCATTTAATACTAATCGTTAATTTCAAATACAGGTTCTCAGTTGAAAGATGAGAGTTAGTTGATACAGTTAACCAGCCTGATTTTAATTCTTCAACCGGGTAATCGGTAAACTGGCTAAATGGCTAACCATCCTCACGCGATACGAGATAAGTCGTTGACAATTAAGGCCGATTTTGATATATTAACAAGGAAAATGCAGTCCCTCTCTCCAACAGGTAATAGGTTTTTAAAAAAACCATACGTGAGAGGGAATTTTATTTATAATTAAGGGAAAGAGATGCTAATATGGATTTTCAAGAGATAATTTTTAATTTACAGAAATTTTGGGGAGAACAAGGTTGTATAATTCAGCAGCCTTATGATACGGAAAAAGGGGCAGGAACGATGAACCCAACTACCTTTTTAAGGGTATTAGGCCCCGAACCATGGAAAGTAGCTTATGTTGAACCATCTCGTAGACCTGCCGATGGTCGCTATGGAGAAAATCCTAATAGAATACAACAGCATTATCAATTCCAGGTTGTATTAAAACCTTCTCCTGAAAATGTGCAGCAGATTTATTTTGAAAGTTTAGAAAGTTTAGGGATATCAAGAAAAGAGCATGATATAAGATTTATTGAAGGTGATTGGGAAGCCCCTACCCTGGGCGCCTGGGGATTAGGCTGGGAAGTTTGGTTGGATGGGTTAGAAATAACACAATTCACCTATTTTCAGCAAGCTGGCGGGCTTGATTTAGATATTATTCCGGCTGAAATAACCTACGGGTTAGATAGATTAGGTATGGTTATTCAGGATGTGGATAATGTTTTTGACTTAAAATGGGGCAAAAATATTAGCTATAGAGACATACGTCATCAATCAGAAGTAGAACAATCCAGGTATAACTTTGAAGAAGCAGACATATCAATGCTATTTAACCTCTTTAATATATATGAAAAGGAAGCCGGAAGATTAATAGAAATAGAGCTGCCTTTACCGGCATATGACTATATATTAAAATGCTCCCATACTTTTAATTTATTAGATGCCCGGGGAGCAATTAGTGTTTCAGAAAGGACAGGATATATTTCCCGGGTAAGAAATATTGCCCGAATATGTGCAGAAGAATATGTAAAGCAGAGGGAAAAATTGGGTTTTCCCTTAATTAAATAATAAAAGATCAGGCAGAGGATAAAATTTAATGGAGAATGTAATATTAGAAATTGGAACCGAAGAAATACCGGCACAGTATATGGATAATGCCCTAAAAGATTTAAATCGGTTAGCAAAAAAACATTTAGAAGAAGCCAGAATAAATTATAAAGAAATAAAGGTTTATGGCACTCCCCGAAGATTAATATTATTCATTTTCCA
>DAOUWX010000263.1 GCA_030666935.1 Atribacterota bacterium
CGCCTTACACTAATAATTTACCCTGAATATTTAACTTGCAATATTAAATATTAAGGGTTATAATAAAAACAATAAAAGTAAAGATAATAAAAATAAACTTAAAAGTATTATCTTTTTAATCAATTGGTAAATTTCCTAATCTTTATTTTTATCTTAATCGGCCAATCGGTTAATCGGTAAATTGGTGAATCAACATATTAATCAATCGGTCAATCTTTGTATTTGTATTATTTTTAATCGGTCAATTGGCAAATCGGTCAATCGGTCAATTATATAGAAGGCACGAAAAAATATGAAACTAAAAAACCGAGTATTAGAAAAAACTATTCTTAAAGCAATTAAGACTTTTCCTGCAATCGTGGTTACTGGCCCACGCCAATCAGGGAAGACCACTCTTTTTAAAATGCTCTTTTCAAAAACTCATACATTGGTGAGCTTAGAAGACCCTGATATAAGAATCCGGGCAAAAGAGGATCCCATAGGTTTTTTAAATCAATATCGTCCGCCCCTGATTATAGATGAAATTCAATATGTACCTGAATTATTATCCTATATAAAAACCAGGATAGATGAAAATCGCAAGCCAGGTCAATGGCTTTTTACCGGTTCCCAAAATTTTACTCTTATGCACAGCATTACCCAATCATTAGCCGGTAGGGCGGCAATTCTATTCCTTTTACCTTTTTCTCTTTCAGAAAGAGTCGATAACGCCCGTAATGCTCAGGATATTTCCATCTGGATAAAAAGATTAAATCTGACTAATAAATTTGACCGAAAAATTTCTCTTAATGAAGTCATGCTCAGGGGATTTTTCCCTGAAATTGCAACTCGCAAAAAAGTGGATAGAAAACTTTGGTGCAGTTCATATATTACCACTTATTTAGAAAGAGATATCAGAAATTTATCTAACATTGGTGACCTCAGCCAGTTTGAAAGGTTTTTAATAGCCTGTGCGATTAGAACAGGGCAAATTCTCAATATATCTGATGTTGCCCGGGATATTGGCATCAGCGTGCCAACCGCAAAAAGATGGCTTTCTCTTTTAGAAACGGCGCATCAATTATACCTTCTTTATCCTTATTATCGAAACATTGGTAAACGCATAGTAAAGAGTCCCAAACTATATTTTGGCGATACTGCCTTATGTTCTTATTTATTAGGGTTTAATGATGCTGAGACCCTACTCAGAGGTCCTTATTTTGGAAATTTATTTGAAACCATGATTATTAATGATTTTTTAAAGAAGTTCTTGCATTTTGGGGAAAGAGCTTCTATGTATTACTTACGTTCAAGAGATGGCCTGGAGGTAGATTTAGTTATCGAAATAGGAGGATTCTTGCATTTATTTGAAATAAAAAGTTCAATGACCATCACTTCCAAACATATTACTTCTTTAAAAAGATTAGCCAATGACTTAGGCTCAAAGGTGAAAACTGCAACAGTTATATCTTGTTCCGATGAGAACTTTATGGTGGAAGATAACATCGCCAACTATAGCTGGAAAAATATACTGACAATTTAATCTTAATGATTAACTGCCCTTCAAATTGAGCTTAATTTAGAATAATTCGATTAGTGAATCAAGGGGGACATTCTTCTTTTGTAATCCCTCATTTATGCATGGCGAAAAGTAAAGTGTGTCCCCCTTGATTCACGCCAACTCACACTTCTTCCCCGCATCTTTTTCTTTATTACATATCACTCATCACTCATTACTGTATTTACAATCTTCGACCTTTTCTTATATCTTGTATTTTGTGGTTTTAATCGGTCAATTGGACAATAGGTGAATCGGATAATTGGATACACTTGCTTTTCTCTCCCGCATATAATATAATCTACTTAAGTTCACATCCTGAACATAGGAGATATAAAAATAAATGCAAACTCGAAAACATCTTGACACACTCTTGGAACTAAAAGACAACCCATCTTTGTCCCAGCGCTCCTTGGCTCGCAAACTCAACATCTCTTTAGGGTTAACTAATTCTATCTTGAAGAATTTAATTAGTCGTGGCTGGATCAAAGCTAAAAAAGATACCGGGAGAAAGCTCTTATATATTATTACTCCTACGGGTATAGCTAATGTTAGCCATTTGATGTATAAACGTTTTCAGGAAACCTTTCACTATTATCATTACACCAAAGATCTACTTACTGCTTATTTAATGAAACTCTACCAACAAGGAGAGAGAACAGTAAATATTTATGGCACCGGTCAGCTTGCGGAAATCACTTACTATGCCGGAATAAGTACCTCCTTAAAACTAAATGCAATTATCAGTGATAATCCATCTAAAGAAAAATTCTTAGGCCAGCAGACCATTTCTATTACAAATTTTCTATCTCAATACTCTAACTACAATAATCTCTCCGACCAAAAAATAATTATACTTTCTACCGATAACCCGGAGAAATTAACCAAAGAAATAAGTAAATATAAAAATATCCCAAAAAATATTAAAATAATCAACGTAGAATCAATTCTTAAAAATCTATAACAGGACAGAAATCTCGTCTGTCTCTGTTATTTCCGCGAAAGCGGGAATCTAAATACTTTTATAAAAGGAGTACGAAGATAAAAATGACTGAACCAACAATTGTCACAACTTACGAACCGGATAATTCCTTAAAAAAAGGATATTTATCCATATTCTCTGAGATATATAATGAATTCAAAAAAAATAGATGGTTAACCTACCAACTATTCAAAAGAGATTTTTTTGCCCTGTATAAGCAATCATTTATCGGGGTCTTATGGGCATTTATTATACCACTGGTCAGCGTAGGCACATTTATAATATTAAATCGTTCTGGGATATTTTCTTTCGGGGATATTAATGTTCCATATCCTATTTATGCCATACTGGGGATGGCATTCTGGCAATTATTTTCCACTGGCCTGATTACCAGTTCAAATTCACTGGTAAAGGCTGGTTCGATGATAGCAAAAATAAACTTTTCTAAAAAATCATTAGTAATTGCCTCTGCTGGTCAGTCAATTGTATCTTTTCTGATTCAGCTCACCCTGGTGATTATATTATTTATTTATTATAAGATTGCACCAAGTACAGCCATACTACTGATTCCACTATTTATGATTCCCATAATGTTATTAAC
>DAOUWX010000212.1 GCA_030666935.1 Atribacterota bacterium
AAAGCTCTATTGATTTATCAAGGTTCGATCTCTTCTAGAGTTCACTAGGTCTGTATATTTCATTATCATTAGGAGTTCGCGATGTCTATATACTTAAAGACTCTAAGAAGAGTTCACGATGTCCGTATATTTAACAACTAAATACTAGCGACTAACGACTATTTAAGAGAAGGGAGAAAATACAAAATGCTTAGATTTCTTGATGCAGGAGAATCTCACGGAAAATGTTTGTTGGGAATAATAGAAGGATTGCCAACAGGACTTTCTTTAAATGAAGAAAATATCAATCTAAATCTGAAGAGACGCCAAGGAGGGTATGGTAGAGGAGAGAGAATGAAGATTGAACAGGATCGGGTAGAGATTCTGTCCGGCTTGGTAGAAGGAAAGACTATAGGAAGTCCTCTCGGTCTAATGATAAAAAATAAAGACTGGGAAAATTGGCAGGAAAAGGAATATCCTCCTTTGACTATTCCTCGACCCGGGCATGCTGATTTTGCTGGTGCGATAAAATATGGATTTAAAGATGTAAGGAAAGTTTTAGAAAGAGCCAGTGCTCGGCAGACTGCCATGAGAACAGCTGTCGGCTCGATTACAAGCTCCCTTTTAGAAGAATTCAATATAGATATTTATAGTTATGTACTAAGAATTGGTCAGGTTAAAGCAAAGAGGATTGTTTCTTTTAATCGAGAAGTTAAAGAAGAAATTAATAAATCCCCTGTATATTGCATAGACGGAATAGCGTCAATTGGAATGTGCAGGGAGATTGATAGAGCCCGAGAGAAAGGAGATACTTTAGGTGGGGTATTTGAGGTAGTAATTGCCGGTGTCCCCATTGGTTTAGGAAGTTATGTTCAATGGGATAGACGTCTGGATGCTCGTCTGGCTTCAGCTTTAATGAGTATTCCGGGGGCAAAGGCGGTAGAAATAGGTAAAGGAATAGAGGCCTCGGAGAAAAAAGGTTCGACTATCCATGATGAAATCTTTGCTCAAGAAGAATCAGAAAAAGATTCCTTTCGATATTACCGAAAGACCAATCGGGCTGGGGGGATAGAAGGAGGAATAACCAATGGGGAAGATATAGTGGTTAAAGCTTATATAAAACCCATCCCCACTTTGATCAATCCTCTTCGTTCTATTGATTTTACCACTAAAAAAAGGACCAAAGCAATCTATCAAAGATCTGATATATGTGTTGTCCCGGCAGCCAGTGTAGTGGGAGAGGCGGTAGCCGCCTGGGAGATGGCAGTTGCTTTTTTGGAAAAGTTTAGTGGAGATTCTTTATTGGAAATTAAAGAAAATTATAGGAACTATAGGAAGAGGCTTCAAAAGATATGAGGGAAAATATCATCATTACCGGATTTATGGGAACCGGCAAGAGTGTGGTAGCAAAAGAATTAGCTCGAAAATTAAAAATGGAATTTGTAGATATGGACAAGATTATAGAAGAAGACCAGGGGATGAGTATAGCAGATATTTTTTCTAGATATGGGGAGAATTATTTTCGAGAACAAGAAAATAAATTAGTGAAAGAACTATCTCAAAAAGAGAATATGATTATTGCTACCGGCGGGGGAACTCTGCTTTCTTCGGATAATGCCAGGATACTGGGCCAGAGAGGACAAATAATCTGTCTTTATGCTGATTCCCGGACTATCTATAATCGGGTAAAAAGAAGGAATAATCGACCCCTTTTAAAAGGAGAAAACGTCTTAAGTGAGATTGACCGCCTTTTAGAAGAAAGAAAGAGGATATATAATAATATTAAGTGGAAGATTGATACTACCAATTTAAATATTCAGGAAGTTACGGATAAAATAATAGCTCTTTTGAAGAGCGAGAGTTAAACAGATGAAAGAAATAAAAATAAAAATTATAGAAGGCAAAGAATACAAGGTTTGTATTGAAAAGGGAATTCTTATTAATTTAGGCGAGTATTTACCTAAAATAATAGAGAATAAAAGAATTATTATAATTACCAATTCTTTGGTAAATTGTTTGTATGGAGTTAAGCTATTATCTTCTTTGAAAAAAGGTGGATTTAATCTTGATTTAATAGATCTAATTGAAATATCCGATGGCGAGAAATATAAATCTCTATCTACGGCAAAATATCTCTATGATGAATTATTAAAAAGGAAAGCAGACCGAACCACTACCCTTATTGCTTTGGGAGGAGGAGTTATAGGAGATTTAACCGGATTTGTTGCCGCTACCTATATGAGAGGACTACCTTTGGTGCATATCCCCACTACTCTTTTAGCCCAGATAGATAGCAGTATCGGGGGAAAAGTGGCAGTTGATCATCCTTTAGCTAAAAATATAATCGGGATCTTCTATCAACCAAAGATAGTTTACACCGACCCTGAAGTTTTACAGACCTTATCTGATAAAGATATAAAAAATGGAATAGTAGAGGCTATAAAGATAGCAGTTATTAAATCTCCGGTTTTCTTTAAATGGTTAGAAAAAAATATTAATCAATTAATAAAAAAACATAGAGACCTGCTATGTGAACTAGTTAAAGAAGCTGTTTCTTTAAAAGCGGATATAGTTTTAAAAGATCCCCATGAAAGAGGATTGCGTAAGGTGCTAAACTTTGGACATAGTATTGGCCATGCCCTGGAAGTAAGGGCAGGATATCAGGATTTAAGTCATGGAGAAGCGGTAGCCTTGGGTATGTTAATCGAAACTAAAATAGCTCGGAATAGAGGAATATGTTCACAAGATCTCGAAGAACAGATTAAACAAATATTATCATTATTGCGAAATCAGGAAACCAAACTCGAGGAAGAACTCAATGTGTCAAGCTCGCCTCCCTCTCTATCATTCCCGCGAAAGCGGGAATCTATATTTAAATACATTAAAAACATAGACTACAACAAGTTTTGGGAAACATTAACTTTAGATAAAAAAAATTCTCAAGGAAAAATAACATTTATTCTACCAGAAGCTCTGGGAAAAGTTGTCTTAGTTAACGACATAAATAAAGGAGAAGTAATAAAAGCTTTAGAGAAATTTAAAAAGGAGTGGAAATTATGTTAAAAATAGGAATAATTAATGGTCCAAATTTAAATATGCTGGGGAAACGAGATCAAAAAAATTACGGAAATTTAACCTTGGAAGAAATAAATCACAAAATTGAATCTTTTGCAAAAAAGGAAGATATTGAATTAACTATAAAGCAATCCAATTTCGAGGGGGAGATTATTGAATTTATTCAACAGAACTCTTCAAAGCTAAATGGTTTAATTATCAATCCGGCAGCTTATACTCATTACAGTTACGCTATTGCCGATGCTCTAAGAGATTGTCCAATTCCAATAGTTGAAGTTCATCTTTCCAATATATTTTCCCGAGAGGATTTTCGAGCGAAATCAGTAACCGCTTCCGTCTGTATAGGACAGATTGCCGGCTTCGGTTACCAGAGCTATATTCTCGCTATCCGTGCACTTCAAGATTTATTAGAGAAAAAACTAAGAAAGATTAAATAAAATATTTCCAATTCTGTCATTACGAGGAGCGAAGCGACGCGGCAATCCCTATAAATCGAAAACTATTTTAAATCTTATATTTCGTAACTCATATTTTTAATCGGTGAATTGGTAAATTGGTCAATCGGGCAATTGGTTAATTGCCACAAAGGAGAATCAAAATGAAAGAGGAAAGCGACTTTAATTTTAACAAGATAAGCATCATTGGCGTAGGTCTAATCGGCGGCTCATTGGGATTGGCTCTAAAAGAAAAGAAACCGAATTTCAAAATTGTAGGAATAGATAAACAAGAAATAATTAAAAAAGCAATTGTTCGAGGCGCTATTGATGAAGGAACAGTTAATCTTGAAGAAGGAATAAAAGAAGCTGATATAGTAATTATTGCCACGCCTGTAAAAACGATTTTAAATATATTGACTCAAATTAATCCTTTTCTCAAAAAAGGATGTCTGGTTACAGATACC